>JBFWMT010000001.1:0-88213 GCA_050251415.1 Anaerotignaceae bacterium
TAGGTATAACCACATCAAGGTTCAGTTCGTCAAAGGCTCGCTGTGCCTCCGTAACACTCAACGCCATAGGGTTATCCTTTACCCTTATCCCTTTTGTTGCATAATCACTGGCATTAATTTTTGTAAAACTCAAGTCTACACCCCCTAACTACCCTTTAAAACTTCCGCTTTCCGTATATTCAAAAGCAATGTTGTAAATACCAAAAGGCTCATTTTTTGACTCATTCCGTAGGCTGAACCTCGCCTTGTCCACTTTTTTCACCTTAATTTTACTGCCTATAGTACGTGGCGTTGCATCACTGCTGAAATTGATTTTTCCAAAGTCGATGTAGCTAAAATCAAAATATCTTGCCCTTGCAACGGCATCAAACAGCTTTGCCCATATACCACGTTTTTGCACCCAAATTTCAAGACCTGTTGCTATGGCACTGGCAATTCTCACACTCATATATCGAAAAGTTTTGTTCATGTAAAAACTTTTTCCGTCAAGGTCTGGCAAATCCCATCTTGCAGAGATTGCAACACCATTATCGTTATAGCTCTCCTGTGCTTGGGCATCGGTATAAAATGCCATTATCTGCCCACTGGTTGTGCCGAAACATAGGGTGTCATTTTCCTCATACATCACTCGCACATTTGGTATATCAAAGTAGTAGCATTCATATTGAAATGACGAATATGGTGCATTTCGTTCATAACTTTTTTGCAGTCCGTCAAGGAGGTAGATTGTTTTTGAAGTAGCTATAAAATAAAAGTCTCTGTACACAAAGGCAAAACTGTTGCTTAAATCCTCGCCAATAAGAGCCTTATTAATATAAAAACTTCTGTTTTGACTGTACTTCTCGCCTGTAATATCTTGTGCTGTAATGGCGTAAAGACCAAGTTTTGTAGCAAATATTGGCTCATTTAGGTAGGCAAAATTAAAACTACCAACCGCCCCAACGCCCTGTATGGAGTTCTTTATGGTAAATAAAGCCTCTCCATCATCAGAGGCAGTTCCGTAACGCATAATTACATTACGCCCATCCTCCCCCTCATTTTTATGTGCCGCTAAGTAATCGCCAACTATGGAATATCCTACAATACTACTGCTGTCCTGCCCTATGGTTCCATACCAGGTATCTCCAAAGTAGGTGGGGTCGTCCATTTCACTGTACCAATCGTAGTTTTTATAATCTGGATTTCCTGTCACAAATAATCGGTCTGCCGAACCGTTTACCCCATATAGGATTGAGGTCTTGCACTTGTTTATTTTGTCTGCATAGCCTGTGCGTGTTTTTGCCGCTGTAATCTCTATGTTGTCATAACCAGATATAGGGCTTACCCCTGGGGCTGTTATGAAAGTAACTACACCAGTAGTTCGGTTTACAGTAAAATGGGTGGTTTCTGTTTTTGCCACCCAATCGCCAGAACTGTTTAACAGCTTCACAACCACCGCATCACTGTCTAAACTGTCAGCAGACAATTGATAAGTGGTTGTACTTGCTTCACCTTTAAAACGGTCTGTGAAAAAACGCCCAATAAGGTTTATAGGTTTGTAAGCCGTTCCCCCACCTGTAGGTGTTCTGTTAATCATCACAATGGGCACATATGCAATGCTTTCAACGGTTTTCACTTGGTATGTACTATCAAACTCGCCATAGCATAGCAGTTTTTTACCGTCTAAAATATAAAGCTTTCCTGCCACTTGCCAACTCTTACCTCTCTCATCGGCACAGCCTGTATAAATCACACTGCCGTTGTAATAAAGCTTTGTTTCAGCGTGCACAATTTTTCTATCGTTGAGAAAATACACACCGTTTATCCTGTCGGTATAGGTTGCCGTAAGGTGATAGCCCATGCGTTTACGCACCTTTCCTGGTACGTCCCTAATCATATTGGGTGCGCATGGACTTCTGTAATCTGCCACATTACTACTGCTGTTAAATAAATCAACGCCTTTTAAGTTATCTATGGTAAATACATTCTTTTTCAGTGCAGGAGGACTTGAACTTTTAAATGGCATATAACTCATTGTGCATACAACCTTTCCACCATTCCACTAACTGCACCCTTTTCTTCACCCAAAAGGTTTGCAACCATGTTGCTGTATTTCCCCTCTAAGTAAGCAGAAATACCGCTTGTTTCATCACTGCCAGCTGTTGCTTCAATGGCAAGGCGTAAGGGGACAAGCTGTTCCGCTTTTGACACAACCTCAATAGTTGCGGTATCATCAGCATCTACTGCAACCACCCCAGGCATACCCCAATAAATAAACTCAAGGGTGTCATTTTCGCCAAGTGCATTTTTGGGTATCAGGTAAACATGGTCACCATCTTTCCTGAATGCTCGCACCTCCTCATATTGGCTTGCATTATAACGAATAATTTTATCCAATTCCATCACATCATTGGGCAACGTAAAGGATACATAAGAACCCTTTGCCGTTCCTTCTGTAATTGTAACGCTGAAGGTTCTGGAAATTTTAAATACAGCGGCAACATACACCAGCACGTTGTATAAAAAATAATTGAATTTGTCCTTGTAGTCGGCTGTTAATTCTGCCCCTGCCTCTTGCCCATTAAGAGTAGCCTCATCAAGCCATCGAAGGGCTAATTTTTTTGCTTCACCTTTCGTCATTTAAACCACCGCCATTCTTAAATGTAGTCGGCTTCTTCCAAAACCCTCGCCACACTCTGTGGCACTTCGATACTTTCATTCTTGTTAATAAAATAGAAGTATCCGTTAATCCCTACTGGCACTGGCTCTGTGTCTTTGTTGTTTTTTCCTTTAATTTTAATGGTTCTTTTAGGCTCTTTTGCAAGAACTGCACCCCATTTTTTAGCATCTTCAACGCACTGTGCATCGGTAATACTTGAATCATCCACTTTTTCTACTGTTTCAGAATCCTGTAATTCAACCTGTGGTGCTGTAGTTTCATCTTTTACTGTTTCTTCTTTTTTTGTATTCACTGTCATATTTAATCCCTCCAATTTATAAATAAAAGGGGCAGTATTATACTACCCCAAGCCACTATATTAACAATTAAGCTGTAGCACCTGTTTCAACACGAATCATGCTTAATTCGTCCAGTCTTGCAGCTGTAAACATTGCTTTCCAACCAACAGTTGCACGCTGATTTAATGGGTCAGCAGAACCAGCAGAACCCAAAGCCTTCACAATGGTTTCTGGCTTAACACTGCCGTCAACATCCACTACAGCATAAGCATTTTTACCGATAACCATAGTGCAGTAAACATCTGCACCAGTTGCACCCAAACCTGTTTTTACTTTTGCATTGGTACTCTCAACAAAACGAATACCTGCAATCTTTCCAAGTTCGCCCTTCATAATAGCAGTGCCACCGTTGTATTTGCTTACGTCCTGCCATAAGCTGTCATTCATAAGGTCAAAGGCAACATCTGGGTGCACAATAGCTACAAAATAGCCACCCTCTAAAGACTTTGCATTGGCACGTCTTAAGGCTCTTACAACCTTTCTTGCAATGGTTGATGTGAATACGTGGGTTGCACCAACGTCTGCCGTCGCTGTACCATTAGCGTAAAACACGTTAGTACCTGCGGCAATAATATCCCTTACAACGGTATCAATGGTTAATGCCGCCTGTTCTCCATGTACCTCTGTAATTTCAGTCACCACGGGATCCATTGCCATCATATCAATTTTATCGGTGGTTTCTGTGTAGTCACCATACTGGTTTACTGTTGCTTCTACGGTTGACATGCTGATTGTTTTTCCTGTAGGGGTAACACCCTCTGTAAGGGGAGTTGTTGCCGCTGGATAACTGTTAAACTTCCTGAAATTAATCTTGTCGCCATCGTTTTTCTTCAATCCCTTTTTCTGACCATAATTGGTGTACAAAAGTTCAGGGATTAATCTTTTTAATAATACCTTGTCATAAAATGTTTTCTGTTGAGCAACTAAAGCTGCATATGTATTTGCCATATTCTTTCACCTCGTAAATTTTTATTTTTCACTAAAAACAATTCTTTTTCCATTTTTCACATCCGCTACCATGCGTTCAAAGGCATCATCACTCATGTTGTTAATATTCATAGGGCTGTTGCTTGCCCCGTCACCCAACGCACCAACACTGGCACCAGCATTGGCTTGAACTTTTCTAAGGGCTTCTTTTTCTGCCTTTTCTTTCTGCCTTGCAATAATGCTGTTTAGTGTCTTGCCGTTAGTAATCACAGCAGAAAAAGCCGCCCGAACGTCTACATTCCCTACATTTCTTCGCCTACAATCTTCTACCAGTGCCATAACATCTTCACGCACTTCTTTGTAGATTTCGTTGTAGTCGGGGTCATTTAATAATTGCTGGTCCTGCTCTTTGATGGTAAAGGATTGAAGTTGCTGTTTTAACCCACTTAGTTCAGCGGTAACAATGGGGTCACGCCCCTGTTGTGCCGCCTCGTGCATTCTTTTAAAGCCTTCAAATTCCTCTTGTGTGCGTATAGGCTTACCTATATAGGTGTTTGTAAATCCCATAGATGCAACAATTTCATCACTTCTTTTTTTAACAGCAGAATTCAACCTTTCAGAAAATGCCTTTGTTTTTGTAACGTCAGATACACCACTGTTATTATCAGCCACAGCAGGCGGGGTTTGTGTATCTTCTGGGGCATTATCTACATTTTCAACAGTTCCAACTTCTTCGACAGCGGCGGCACTGTCCTCCACAACTTCCTCCGCAGCAGTGTAATCTTCTACGTATTCTGGTGTGGCATTATCAGCCATAAATTCCTCGTCCATTAAATAACCTCCATTTTTATATAAAAAAGCAGTTGCATTATTTGCAACCGCCCTTTACACAACTTTACTCTTGTTTTTCTTCATCACTGCTTCGGTCATAAATTAAAACTTTTTTCTCGCCTATTTCCTTTTCATATTCGCTACAGTTTGGGTTTCTGCAACAGAAAACCGCCCTATTGTATACCTTTGTAGGGGTTTCAACACTATTGTCCCCTTCAACCACTATTTCACCATGTTTTATGTAACCCTCTGTTTTACACTTAGTACATACCATCCATAACACTTCCTCTCTGGCTTAATGGTGTAGGATTACTATTACCCAATTGGCTCCCCATTGGTTGCTGCCCTGGCATTTGCATATCTCCCTGTGCCATTGCCTGTTGCTGTGCCTGTAATTGTGCCTGTTCATTGGCACGCTGAACCAGTTTTTTAAGGGTTTCTTTAAACGGCATTACATTGTTTGGTGCAAGTTCTGCATACATTTCAAGTCCAATATCGCCCTTATCATACATCTTGTCTAAAGTTGCCATTGCAAGGCTTTCACTGTATGCACTTGCTGGGCCTACGTCAATTTTCAACTTAAATTCTACATTCTTGTACTGCTCCCCTAAGAATGGACTTGCAGTCACACCACCCTGTACATCATCAACGGTCATCATTCTGGGCATATTGTAATAAGTCTTAAAAAACTGTTCCCAAATCTTACCCACGTCTTTTATGGAGCGATAAAACCGTTTTTGTATATTCTCAATTGGCACTTTTGCTTGATTCTGCAAGGCTATAATGGCACTTGCCGCCATGTTTGCCCCTAACTGTTCACCAGTTGCTACCTCGGTAACACCGCTTGTACTTCGGCTTAACTCCATTACCTTATCCACAAGGCTGATTGCCATATAATTAAAGTTGGGTGGCTGCATATATTTAACACCATCCCCACTGGAATAATAGTCCGTCAAAATCTCCCCTGGTAAGTTGGTTATGACCTGCCTTAATGCTCCAGGCTTAGTCACAAGTTTTGGCCACGCATTATCCTGTACAGATAAAAGCATCATGGCAATGTTAAAATTAATGGCTTTTTGATTAGGAATAATCCCCTCAATCTCACCCGCACCAAACATACATTTTTTACGTTTCTGCCACTGCATCACAACAATGGGGTATCGGTCAATAACAGCGCTTTGGGGCACTTCCATGCCCATACTTGCCAACTGTGCAATTTCCTCTTTGGTATAGGTTTCAGGGGTAAGGCATTTATCATTTTCCAGTACCACACTTCTGGTACTTTTGCTGTAATAAACTTTCCCCTCTTTCCTGTAATACTTGGTCAGCACCGTTACTTTTTCGCTACCATCCTGCTCCTTTTTTGCAGTGTCATAACCTTCGCTGTCGCTGTCATTATCAGGTGAAATCAGTTCAATATCTGCCTTACTTAACTTCGAACCCTTTGCACGTTCACGAACGGTTTTTACGTCCTCTCTGGAGGAAATAATCACCCAGGGTTGTTTTTGTACGTCTGTAAGCTGAGGATTAGCAAAAAAGATATTCAGTGCGTCTATGGTTTCACCCCTTAACGCACCAATGTAAGGCTGAAGCTGACCACCTTTAACGGTATCGTCCCAGTAGTAATGCAATATTCCAGTGCCACAGCTTGCGGCATCTTCTACAAATTGGTCGTTTAACTCATCTTGGTCTAGTTCATACCATAGGTTTTCCGAATAATTTGTATAGTCCATTGCACCCTGTATCGCCTGTGCTACTGAATCATCGTCCATTCCCATTCCTTGACCACTTTCGTCAACACTGCTTGCAGTTTCGGCACTGCTGTAAACCATTTTCATATTCTGGTTTAATACATTACTTTTTTTGTTGGTAACAAACAGCCTTATAATGTTAAAAACAGGTCTTGGCAGTGCCTTGGTGCGTTCCGTAGCCTCTGGCCATTGGTCACCCTGCTTAAAACGCTCGTATTCTGGAAACTTCTTTGAAAATTCCATATTTTGCTGAAAACTTAAACCCTCTTGATACTCTTTCCATATGGAAGTTTCGTTTTTTTCATCTGCCACTACTTACCACCACCTTCTGCTGGCCCATCAATCCATTCTGTTAAAATTTCATTTGTTAATTGCACCTTTGGTTCTTCTACAGGCTCGCTATTTGCTTCTTTTACGCCTTTGCCTTTATATGGATTTGCAATAAGTTCTTCTTTCGGCAAACAATAAGGACAACTTGGCACAAATGGAGATAAAATCCTTTCACAGTTTGGGCATTTCCATCCAACTAAATTCACTTACTTTCCTCCTTTACCAGTTCATCACAACATCGGGTGCACCATCATCGTCCGTTCTTAATGCCCAAGGCAATCCCTGTTTTTTTACCGCCTTTAATAACTTAGGCATCGGCTGACCAGCCACATAATATCTTAGGGCATCTAAGCTATGGGTAATTTCATGGGGTTCACTAGCCACATCATTCGGCTTTTTACTGTCATACTGCGCTAAAGGGATACACCGAATCAGGTTTGTACAATTGCGGAAAATCACAAGGGGCGAGGCTTTCTTTCCATACTCATCTATGCCAACTTTTAACCATTCCTTTACAGCGTACCAACCCTGTACACGGTCATTCCTTGCTTTTGTCAGGTAAATGCCATGTTCCCCGAAGGTGTCAGCAACACTCTTGCCTGTGTCTTGCCGTCTATTCCACATATCGGGTGGTGCAATATATTGAAAAATTTCTTCATCTGCTGGAGTATTTTCCTTGATTTTTGCGATTGCTTCAGTAACAATCAACTGGCTTTTGTATATTTCCCTATAAAAGTACGACCTACCCAGTTCATCAACCGCCACAAAGTACCCTGCTAACATATCAAGCCCATAGTCCATAACAAAATACCTTCGCCAATCTTTCGGTATATTAAATGGCTCAATGGTGTGTATATCTCTTTCAAACTCACTAAAATATTGCCCTTCGTAAACATCCCAATCCCCATATAACATGGCTTTTCGTCTATCCTCTGGCAAGTTTTCAAGAGTTCTTACATAGTTAGGCGAGTTCTCCAATAAAAATGCATTGTCATAAACTCCAGCCTTTACAAAAACATAATCTTCGGCACGCTCTGAATTTTTATAATTTCTGTCGACAAACAGCCTCTTAACCCAACCATGACCACACCCACCAGGGTTACAGGTAAAGTACATTCTCGGTTGAAATTTGTCTTTAAGCAAGTCACTTGTACGGTTTGTTTCCGTTAAACTTTGAAACTGAAACTCTGTAAACTGTGTTGCCTCCTCCATGAAAATAACATCGTAGGCTTGCCCTTGGTACTGCAAAACGTCTGCCTCTGCATTACAATAGCCACACACAATACGGCTACCATTAGGGAAGGTAAAATCCTTACTGGTTTCTTTATACTTCGCTATGCCTTTAAGCAGTCTAAGCAGTGGCAATATATGATTTTCTCTAAGTTCTGGAAAGGTTCGTCTTAAAAGAAGTATCTGTATTCCTTTATAGTTCAAAGCCAACAAAACCGCTTTTACTCTTGCCGCCCAACTTTTGCCACCACCTCTGGCACCACCATACGCAACATAACTGGCTTTTGCTTCAAAGAATTCAATCTGTTTTGGGTACGGCGTTGTTATCTTTAACGCTGGCATAGTGCACCTTCTTTCAAATAAAAAAGAGAACACATTTAATGTCCTCCTGTTTCTCATAATTACTTTACTGTACTAAAGCGTTTGTTTTTTTCAAATTTTGCGGACGTGGAACAATAAAGGATACCTTATGGTATACCCTCCCCCTTACCCCCTTGGCTTTGGTTCGGGTGCAGTGGGTGCAATCACCTGTTCACCCATGACCTACAGCCACTACGTACACACGCAATCACACACCCCACCCACTATACAAAACACTACGTCACCGCATTCACCTGTGAAGGAGGGCACAGACATTTGATAGTAACGCATCTAATATTCATTAAAACGACCATCAAAGTAAATCTACTGCTGGACCTTACAAGCCATATCTGAATGTAAGCATACAACCACAATCTGTTTTAACTATTCGTTAAACAAATGTTTTCAGCATAGTTAAAGCCCATATGCACACAACATATAGGCTTTTTAGTGTTTATGATACAATATATAGTTTTTATTGAGTTTGACTGAAACAAATTGCCAATAATAGCCGATTATTTCAGTTAAAAGTTCAGTCTGTCTTTTGATTTTGCGACCCTCTTAATCAAACTTTTGTTAAAGGTAAATGGCTTTATTCTGCCCATGCTTTTGTACTCTCTATCAATTCCAGTGTAACCGTTGCATCAGTGTTTATTTGTGCCCTATCTAAAAAAGCGCCCTCAGTCTTTAGCAGAAGTTCAATGGCTTTTGCTCTGTCACTGGTGCGCTCTTTGGGGCTATTAGCAATCTCTGTAAGCAGTTTCTTACACTCTGCAACTGATAATATGCCATCGTCTTGTATTTCCCTGTTTAAAGCCTCTATAGCTGTCTTTATCTTAGCATTTCCTAGCAACCTAGCAGAACAAGCTCCTGCCACATCATCTGTCATTGTTGTGTCATATGCTGTCTTATATGATTGTGTAGCATTGCCAGTTTTCATATATTCTTCAACAAATCTCTGTTGATTTAGATTTAATCCACTATCTTTTAATTTATACATTGCTACACCTCTTTTCTCTTTATTTTAAAGTACACTTATTAATTACTTTATTTAGTTTATATATATTTATAACTATCCACAGTACCATTTTATTCCTTTGTAAGTCAAAAGTCAATACTTTTCAATACTCTTTTGCAGAAGAAACGAAAAAAACGGAATTGACGGCATAAAAATAATTTGGAAAACTTTTGAAATACTTCTTGACATACTTGTGTAAGTATTGTATATTGAATTCAAGCAAGAGGGAAACACATAAACGCAAGGCGGTTAGCACTTCCATAGATTGGGGGTGATGCAGATGATTACATACAGCGAACTATTTCAATTCTGTTTAGTAATTATAGGCGTTATAGGGCTTACAATTTCCTATAAAAGAAAATAACCGCCCCACTGGTCGAATAGTAGGCGGTTAAATCTCGTTTTAACATTTCGGCTAACCGTTAGGCGGTTTACCTCTTGTGATTACTATAGCACATTTCGGAGGTGATTTCAATAGCTGAAAAAAGAAAAACAACAACTTCAAGCGAAGTAAAAAACAGATATAATGCCAAAGTTTACGGTAGATTGAATATTCAACTTCCAAAAGACTTAGTAAGCAGGTTTAAAGAAAAGTGTAAGGCTGAAAACATATCACAAGCAAATATAATAAAAGATGCTATTGAAAAATTTTTAGGGGAATAACATCCCTTAAAAAAATACATACTTACTTAAGTATGTCAACCAAAAAGGAGCGATAAAAAATGAGATACTTTACTAACATCAGCACCATAGAAGAATTAAAGAAAGCCTATAGGATATTAATTAAAAAGAACCACCCCGATAACGGTGGAGACACAGCAACCGCCGCCGCTATTAACAATGAGTATGAAAAGCTTTTCAACGAATTAAAAGCGGAACACAACAAAAAAGCGGCAGCAGATAGCACAGGCAGCACAAAGGAAATGCACGAAACACCTGAACAATTCAGGGCAATTATAGAAAAAATAATACACCTTGACGGCATAACCATTGAACTTTGCGGCTCTTGGATTTGGGTAAGCGGTGACACAATGACACACAAAGAAGTTTTTAAAACCGCTGGCTTATTCTGGGCTAAACAAAAAAAGATGTGGTATTGGAGATGTGCTGAAGATGCAGCAAAAACTAAAAAAACCGCATCCATGGACTACATCAGAACCAAATACGGCTCGGACACTGTTGCACCAAAATCACAGCCCGCACTTGCAATTTAATAATACGCTGACCTAACGGCTAAACGGGGAGAAAAGAGGTACTTATGGTTAAATATGATTTCAGCCGTGACATAACACTTTACAATGGTTATTGCTACCGCTTCAAGGAAACATCAAACATTGAAATCTTAAAACGCTACGACCGCATGGCGGCAGACAACATTAAACAAAACGAAGAAAATATCGCCACTTTGAAGGAATACCGTAAGCAACTATTTAAACACGTACAGCAGATAGTAGCCGCTCCAGAAAACCTTTCTTTAGAAATTGTACGTGGTGTAAGCTACACAAAAAGGGTCTATTATGATATCAACCTTAAAAACACTATAGAGGGCCTCAGAGAACCCCAAAAGATTCTATACGAAACCTATACAGGCAAACAACGCTTTGAAGCCGTAGCAAGATTTAACGCACTAAAAAAACAATACCCGCAAGCCAAAATAATAGACCGTTCACAAAAAAGATAGCCCCTGGCGATTAAACCAGAGGCTTTCCTCTATTCCAAAAACTTATTAATTTGTTCCCGAAGTGTTGATAGTGAACCACCAAATTCTTTAGCTATTTCTGTTAGCCTCATATCCTCTATGTAATGCAGTCTTATTGCAAGCCTTAACTTAACATCTGTAATACCGTCTATGCCCTGTAGGATAGCTTGTATCTGCCCTTCATTGTGGTCAATGCGTTGTTCCAGTTCTGCCACTTTGCAAGCTAATGAAGCCGTTGGATTTCCTATCTGCCCACTTGAACCAATACTGTCATAACTTACACCTTTCCCAGCCTCTTGGGCTTTCAGTTCCTCTAATTTTTCCCGGTCAAAACGCAGTTCGGCAATAAGCCATTTATAATTGCGTAATTCTTCTTTTGTCAATTTATCACCCCTAGTCAATTCAGTTTCCTCTGCCGCCCTTTATATCCTCGTATCCCACATAATATGTATAAGACTTTGCCGCACCAACCTTTTCCTTTCCTTGGCATACCTTGTACCCGTTTTCTGCAAGTATGGCGGTAATGGCTCGCCTGTCCTCTTTATTGAGTATTTTGAGTTTGTTCATCTCTCTACCAACTTCCTACCACACATAGGGCAATAATTGAAATTAATATCAATCACCTCTGAACTATCTGTTAATTTGGCGGTGTAAGCTACTGCTTCATCTATTTCTTCGCTATTACAAAACTCACACCCCTTCCCCACCTTGATTTTATCCTGTAGGGCCTGAATTGCCATTTCCACATATTCCTTATTCTCATCTGCCGCAATCTGTATAAGCCATTCAATTGCCTCTTCAATATTACTCATCACAAACCACCCCTTCTATATCCTCAACGCAACTGCAATCTGTATTTTGTTATCTGCTGTAAAAGATAAAGTTTTGCCTTTGCTGTCACTTGTAATCCTCACGTCAATACTAGCTGCCTTTAAATTTGCACCATCAAATGTAACTCCTTGCACTGTTTTAATTTTAGTTCCCATTTTTTTATCCCCATCTTCCATATTTTTGATAAGTTCTCTGAAATAGTCTTATTCCTTCTTCGTGTTTTTATTCTTCCTTCAACCAAATTCATCCCATCCGACTTGTACTACTTTTGCTGTATCTTCATTCACAGGCTATAGTTTTATGTGCGCATAATTCGGTTCGGTTCTCATTGCTCCTGTTTAATTAGATTTATTACTTCTCATGTAATCTTCATAGATGGCTCTTTCAACCATCTTCTTTGCATCTATTTTCTTTAACCCTGTAGTACCAGAAACATAGTTAATTAGTGCATCCCTTGAAACTCCGATATTAAATTTATCCATAATTTCTTCGTTTGAAATTTCTTTAAATACTTTGTTTACTGTTCTTTTCATAATTTCACAGGAGTAAACAGCTGTTTATCGGTCGACCAAACCTCGTTACTCCTTCTAATTTATTTTTTAATCTATTCCCATTATTGGAAATTTTTCGCTCTCGACTACGAACATACATTCTGTTATTATCATATTGGGCGGTGATTTCATGAACAATTCAAAAGATGCAGAAGTAATATGCCATTTTAAAATTGATGGCTCTATTGCACCTATAAAAATTAAAGTTGTTGACGAAGATGGCTTTACTCAAGTTTTTGCTATTAAGCAATACAAACTTCCAAAACAAACTTTACAATCACAATTTAGCTACCAAGGACATTTATCTAACGATACTGTCTACATGGACTACGACTGTATTATTAATGTATTTGGAACAAACAAGCTTATAAGATTACGTTATTTTGTATCGGAACATAAGTGGAAAATCATGCAAACTTAAGCAATGTTTCACCGCTATTATGATTATAAATTGCCTCGCCCAGTTCTAATTACCTGGCGAAGAATTTTCAATGCCCTTGTTGTTCCCTCTAAATCGCCCTTGCCTATGCTGTCAATTACCACATCAATAACACCCCTGTAAACCGTATTAAGGATTTTATATTCCCCCTCGGTCAAATCATTTTCCCCATCAGTAACGTAATAAACTAAATAATTTTTATATCCATATTTAAGACTTTCAATTATGTAGTTGTATCTTTTGGAATATTTCTCTTTGGCTCCTGGTGTCTGCAATGCCTTACTGCGGGCTTTTATTAATTCCCTATAGGCTATTTCGTCCCTTGCATGAAATTTCATATCCCGCCCCTTTCAAACCAGTATTCTAAATATCGAAATGTATTAAAGGCCTCTATCCAACAATCGTCAGTAGGCTTGTGCTCCTCGAGAAAATACATTGCCTCTCTGTATTGGTCGCATTTTTCTCTATAGGCTTTAAGTTTGCGTTCTTTTTCAGCCTGTTCAATAAGTCTTGCTGACTTCCTGCGCCTCTGTTCTTCTCTGATTATCCGCTTTTGGTGAGGTGTTAATTCTTTCCCTGTAAGCCCTAGCCCAAAATCATCATCAAGTTTTTGTATAGCACTGTATACCCCTATATTGAAATACAACGTAACAAAGTCGAATATATCTCCTCCAGCGCCACAGCCGAAGCATTTGAAGTGTTCATCCTTGATACTAAGGGATGGCGTTTTCTCTTTGTGGAATGGGCAACAGCATTTGCCACGTTCGTTAAATTTAATTCCGTAATGCTCCATGCACTTCTTTAGAGGGATACTGTCTTTAATTTGTTGTAGCATAGATATCCTCCTAAAAAGGTAAGAACGGTAAGAACAGGTAAGAACATCGTTCTTACCACTAAACCCACTGTTTACGAGGGTTTGCGAGCAAGGTAAGAAGGTAAGAACGATTTTCAACTTTTTTCTCGCACGGAAAAACTTTTTCAATTGAGTTTTATATAAAACCACAATATATAGTGGTTATGGCTATCAATAACCACTATTATTTTTAAAAAATTTTTTTCTCTATATATGTATTGTTTTTCTTCTTACCTTTCTTACCTTCTTACCACACCCCGCAAAGCCTTGATTTCACAGGGTTTTGCGGTAAGAATAGAGGTAAGAACACTTCTTACTTTTTCAAAATGGTGCTTCAACATTATCTGCGACCACCTCAAATTCTTCGCTAAGTTGTTTCTTTAACCAAATGCAAGCAACCGTTGTTCCATTTATTTTTTTACTCTTTGTACAGCCTTTTGCAAACTCAATCATTTTCTTTGATTTAAACCAGTCCAATACTGAGGCATCGCTAAATCCACCAGCTTCACAAATTTTGGCAAATTGCAACCGAATTATGTAATAATATTTATCATCTTCCTTGCCCCACAACTCGCCTTTATTCTCGGAACTATCGTCAAATCTGTTTTTATTCATTGCAACGGTTTGGCTTATGTGCTCGTAGGCCCGTACGCCTAAATCTATATCCTCTTTGGTCTTTAAAAACTCGCTCATTTGCTCTACTGTTAGCAAGTTGTTATCATTAAATATAATGTTGCTCACAAGGGTGTCGGCTGTAAGAACGAGGCTGGCCGCCATTATTTGTTTATCAGTTATCTCCGTGTTTTTAAATTCAGCAATATAAACCTCAAACATCTTTTTAGCAATATCCATGTTGCCCTCAGCCTCTAACCATTCAACAAACTTTCTTCCTGCGTGTCCATAATTGTCTGATACCAAACCACTTGTTATTTGTCCATTTTTAAAAAGCTTTGTGTCTATACAGTTAAGTTCAATAACTCGATTTACAGCACCTGCGCCACTTGAAATTCCTGCCAAAGGGCGTTCTCCAGAAGTCAAAATTGTGTTTTTCCAGATAACTGTCTTTTGAAGTCCCCCACCTTTAGAACCTCTAGTTCGTCCGACACCCTCCGCTAATTCATAAATCATTTTGTCAAAGCCCTTTTTGTTATCGTTTTGTAGTTGGAGTTCGTCGATTATTAATGGTAAGCTATTTAAAAATCCTGCTTGCATTTCTTGCCCTACGCTTGTGCTGTTAAAGGTTTTCCAGTAAGCACCGCTTGCTGGATTTGCCCATACAGCTGTTGCCACCATCAAGGCAACGGTTTTGCCTGTTCCGCTACCGCCGCCGTATATATGTACAAAGAACGGTAAGCTTCTTAAAGGAGTGGCAAGTACACTTGCAAAACTAGCCGCTAAAACAATCCTTGCTTGCATAATTCCCCTTGCCTCGTTTGCCGCTATTTTCCATTGTTCGAAGCTACCTTTTTGCGTAATGCTGTCGAACATCTCCTTGAAGTTTTCTTCACCGTCAAATATCAATTCTTCAACATACGGACTAAAACCATATCCATCAATCCACCCACACCGCCCAATGCTCTTTTTTTCAGGTATCCTATAATAATTAATATTTTCTATATCATGAAGATACCGTATTAAGTATTTTGCATTTTCACTGTTAACGGCTATTCCAGCATTGGCAAGAGATATAATTTTGTTACTGGCCAATGTTTCTTTGTCAGAAATAATGTGCCGCCACGTACCACCTTTTTTATAGGCAATACGTAGCTTTTCATTATTGGTGTCGATATTAACCAATCTCTGTACAGGCATTATGGGGTGAATGCAGGCTTGCACTTCTCCTAGTTGCCCTAATGCAGTGGAAACACCAAACTCATCACAATACCAACATCCGCTATCAAGTTCTAATTCTTGACCCTCAAAAGCTGTTATATTACCAACTATCTCGTTGTTGGTGGTTTTCTTTTGTGAAGCACAATATGCCTTAAAAAGCGTCCTAAAGTTGGTTATCTTGCATACCCTTTGCGCATAGTCTGAATACAGCACCAACATTCTGTTGAGGGTAAATTTGTCCTCTATAAACTTGTATAAATCCTCATATGGCTTATCTGTGCTTAAGAAATCTTCTTTTGTGTATGCAAGTTGTTCCACTTTACTTCACCCCTAATAATTCAGCTATTACCTTGCCAGTGCTGTTTTTATGACAAAAAACGAACTCAATGTTATGCTTGTACTTCCAGCTTGCTAAAATTCTGTACAACGTACGCCCTTCCAATTTTGTGTATGGCGTTCCATCCCTCTTTATGGGACTAACCCAATTATTTATATCTTCTAAGCTATCCAGTTTTTCTTCTATCAATATGTACATCTTCCCCTTTATGCCATCCAAACGGCATAATTCACGTTTAAAACGCTCGTGCCCTTGGGTTGCATTGTTGGCAAGTTCAAGCACCCCTTGTTTTCTGTCAATCAGCAGTAAACCATTGTCGGCTCTCTGGTAATCCCCTACATATAGCTTGGTAACTGCATATTTAATTCCACGTTTGTCAAAATATTCTTTTGTTCTCTTAATTGCCGCAGGCTTCTCCCTGCTATCAATAAATATCAATCTCTCACCGCCTTAAAATGGTAAATCTTCATCTTCTGGGCTTTCTTCTATGGGATAAAACCCTTCGTTCTCGCCTTTAGATGGAGCAGTTCCGCCCGCTTCGCCCTTCCCTTTTCCCTTGTAATCCCAATCAAAGGAATTAACCTTAATTTGCCACCCATCCCTGTTGTTGCCGTCTTTATCAACATACTTGTTATTCTGCATTTCCCCTTGAACGCTGATGCCATCCCCCTTGTGGAAGAATTTATCAATCATTTCCCCCTGCTTGCCAAAGGAAACGCAATTAAAGAAGTCTGCAACATAGTTTCCGTCCTTGTCCTTAAAGGCTCTGTTCACCGCAACAGAAAACTTGCATACCGATTTATCCCCATTGTAAAAATTTATTTCAGTGTCCCTGGCAAGCCTCCCATGTATAATTATGCAGTTCAGTTCAATCACTCCATTTCATAAATCAATTCCCTTAAATCAACAACTTGGCTCAATACCTTGGTTGCCTTGCAGTAGTCACAATGACCACAGCGTGTAGGCTCTATTAACCCTTTTTTTATGTCCGCATAATGTTTTAATCTGCTTTTAAAATATTTAAGCCTTTCGTCCATAAATTCCTGAGGAACTTTGTACAACGCAATATCTGGAACAGTTTCTTTTGTAACTCCTGCAATAATAAATGGTTTGTCGCTACCCTCAATTGCCTGATATACCGCACCCTGTAGGTCATAACCCCATGCCTCTGCAAAGGTAAGCAACTGCTTGTCCTTCCACATAGGTTTAAAGTCTTTCATAACCTTTAAATCCACTATCATTTTAGGGTGCAGTACATCAATTTTTATCTTTACCGGTATGCCATCAATTTCTCCTGTGCGGATAACCTGCTTATCTCCATCCATAAACCGCATAAAAAACTTGTCTCTTTCAACCCTTGCTATTATTTCATCAGCCTGTTTGTATGGGGCTTTCAGTTCTCCTTTTTGAGTAAAAATATCAGCATTTTCAGCCTTAAATAGGTCTAGGCTACCTTCAAAGTAAGCATCTACATAGCTACCAACAAGTAAAGCCGTTGTTTTTGGTTGTTGCCATTCGCCTTTTATCTCTGCTAATGCTGCCGCTTCACACTGCTCAAAGGCTTTAAATTGAGATACTCCCATATATTCCATTTGTGCCTGTAAAGAAAAATAATTATTCCTGTTCAGTTCCATCATCGTCACCACCCAGTAATTCCTCTGGATTAATTTCTTCTTTCATTTTGAAGTAATCCTCACGCTTACTTGAACCTTCTTTAATGGCATTGAATACGCCTCTAAGAGTGTTCAAGTCATTTACGTCAAAGTTTTCAGCGGAGTATCCAATATAGCCCTCAATCATCTTTCGGCTAACCTTGTAATCTTTGTCAAAAGCCTTAAGCATATTTTTAACGCTGTCCTCAAGGTTTTTCCCTTCACCCTTTTTAATGGTTTCATTGCATACACTTAAAGCCTTGTCTACAATGTCAGCAGGTATAACACCCAAAATACAAGCCCTTACACGTCTTGCCCCCATATTGGCAGTTATCTCGTAAATATCACGATTATCTGTCAATTCAACTTTTCCGTTTCTTGTATCTCTTTCGTGCTTTACACTAAATATCATTGACCGCCTTACATTGGTTTCCAAGTCCCAGGCGTAGGCCATCATTTCCGAAAGTCCATCACTGTTGTTTAACTCAATAACCCCATAGTCAATATTTCCCCAGCACTGTGCAACGGCTTCTGCAAGCCTTATTGACGGGCCACTCACCTTCTGACCACCTTTGGGATATGTATAACTAGCACCTTTTGCAAGGCTTTCCCTGCCACACATTTTTTCTATTCGTATAGTGGCATCCATAACATCCCTTGGAAATTGCTTTGCCATAAAAATAGCACCCTGCACCTCTTGTGCCTGTCTGGATACAACACTGTTAACAGCTAATCCGTTTTTTGCATTAATAATTTCATTACCCATTTAACTCGCCCTCGCAATCTCTTTTTTTAAATCAAGTATCTCCAGCAATCTACTAAAACCCATATCCTCCACACAGTCTGCATGGTAATAATCTCCGTCAATTTCAATTAATTCCTCGCCCTCACAAATGCCCAAACCACACTCTGCACATATGTAAACTTCCTTTGGTGGCTCTGCATTAGGGCAACGGCAATCACAAGGATTTTGCCTACACTCCATACACATTTCTCAACACTCCTTTGCATCTATTTTTAATGGCTCCGAAAGGTCTGTTATAGTAATTTCAACTTTTCCAGCAAATTGTTTCGATTGATAATTTTCCTTTTCCATACCAAAGGATTTTGTGAACCTTTCCAGTAAATTTACGTTATCAACCTCTATATCTCCGTATGAATTCATCACAACATTACCTGTAACTGTTAAAGTATATTTTTTCATTTGCATTTCCTCCTAATTTGTGATATTTTCTAATTGAATATTTTTTCTTTGCCGCCCACGGAATGCCAGTTCCTAAGCGGCTTTTTATTTGGTTAATGCTTGTTCAGCTTCTTCCTTGGTGAGGAATACAGTTTTGCCGAATTCATCAGCGTCAAGCCATATATTGTAAAAAATAGGACTATCTTTGAAATAAATATGGTCTTTATTGCAGAACATATCTCTGCTGAAGTCAGAAATCATCCCTTTAACAACCTTGGTCATTCCGTTCACAAGGGTTACAGTGCGATACACCGTATCCCCAACCTTGAATGGCAACTCAACTAACCGCCCTTGCAGTTTTAATTCCGCTAGGTGCATAATTTCATCTGGCTCAAGCTCTGTGTCCTCGTATTCGGCAAGCTTTGTACTTATATCTAATAGAACTCCGCTTTCCGCTCCATTCCCACACTCTGAACGCTTAGCCAAATCTAAAATATTGTACATTCCTTCGGGGTCGTTCGGATTTACAAAACTAATCTCTTCAAGACCTAAATTATCATTTCTAATTGTTAACCGTTCCATCAAATCACCGTCATCCCTTCTAACTCTTTTAATAACCGATTTCTTTCGATTAGCCACTCTATGGGAATATCCCAATCCGTTCCAATTCTTGCCGATATAGCTATTTCCAACGCTTTAAACCGTTCTTCTTTCCAAAACTTTTCTTGCATGATACCTAAAGGCGGCTTACCATGTCCCATCGGATCCCCTCCTAACTCACAAAAACCGCTATGATAAAACACACCACTATTGCAAAAAGCAATTTTATGTAACCCTCAAGCCATTTCCGCATATCCCTGTTGTATTGTCTTTCTTTGCGAAGTTTGCTTGATAAATCCCACATGTTGGTTTCCGTTGTTGACATTCTCAACATTAAGGTTAATATATCTCGATGTGTATCACCTAAATCACCAACCAATTCTGCTACAGCCTGTCCTGTCTGTTTCTGGACTTTTCTGATTGCAATGTTATCTTCGTCAATGGTTTCTGCCATATCCCTGCATATCCTTACGTCCTCGCTTATTCCCATCATTTTACGTGACATTGTTTTAAATCGGTCGGAACTAAATTCCTTTTGTATTCTGTGTCCCATTATTTCCCTCCCTGTCAACATCTAATTTAATTCACCTCATGAAAGTGTTGCATATCTTTCAGCACGTTCCTCTTCTTCAAGTTTTTCCAAATACGTTCTGTTGTCCTTAACCACACCATTCATTTCATTAAGTTCATCTTGCAATTCTTTGACTGTACCTTTCCACCTGTCTCTGATGTCTTTGAGGTTCTTTCGGTGCTGTTCAATTAGAGAAAGTTGTTTCTTTCGTTCTTCCATATCCGCTATAAAATCACGGCCCTCATCATATTCAGCAAGCGTTATCGCCCCATATCCGTACAGGTCTTGCAACTCCTCAACAGTGGCACAGCCGTGATAGCTTTCATTTCTAATTTTCTCTAAACGATCCTCTGAAGCTTTCAAAGCTGACTTTGCATATTTTTTATACAGCCGGTCTATATCGGTTGCCATCATCTTGGCAAGCTCGATGCCCTGCTCTATATCTTGCTTTGCTGTCATTTATTTCCCTCCCTCACTTCACCAACCCCGACATAACGGCAATAATGGCTAGAATGCCTATACCTCTGTAGGGGATTAGAAATCTTTTCATTCGTTAGCCCCCTTTAACAATTCAGTTAATGGTATATGTAGCACCTTCGATACTCTTCTTAACTCCCCTAACGTGAAATTTTCTGGCTTTTTCATACGGTCACTGAATGTTGGCCTGCAAATATGCACACCCGCTGACAGCTTTGTATCATTAAGGTTGTACTCAGCTTTTCCATGGCGAATTCTTTTAACAAGTGCCTCATTATCGGCTGTGTACTCCCCTAAGGGTTTTACCTTTGGCATATTTAATTCCTCCTTTATTAAAGAACTTTATAAGTAATTTCATGACCTGGATTTTCAACAATTAACTTTTTCTTTAGTTCAGAAACCATCATGTTATTGTCTAGTGCTGCCTGAATAACCTCAACGAGTTTCTTTCCATCAAGATACGCCTAAATTTTTTTCTGCTTCATTTGATTTCACTCCTTATGTATTAACAACTCTATTTTCCTCGCAAAACTGCTTTAAATCCTCATCGCTAATGCGTACGGTTTTCGTTCCTCCAATTTTAATAGCGCCTAGCTTTCCTTTCCTCACCCAGTCACTTACAGTACACTCAGCTACTTTCAAAATACTTGCCACTTCTGCAACAGTATAAAACTTCATAAATTCACCCCGTTTTCTTGTTGTTTTTTTGTTTTTGTATTGATTTCTTCTGTTTTCCGTGGTATTCTTGATTTACGAGAGAAAAAATAACACGGTTTTACAATTACCCTACTATGTTTTTGACTAGATTTTCTTGCTATAGTTGTATTATAGCATGGTTTTGTTGCTAGTCAATAGATTTTAGCTAGGTTTTATTGTTATTCTTATATTTTGTGAGGTATAGACAATGGATACTAGAGAAAAGATATTGAAACTTATGGAAAATAACCAAATGACAAAGTATAAACTTGCTAAAGAAATTGGAATAAGCAATGGGATAGTAAGTGATTGGGCTAATGGCAAAAGCTCATCCTATACAAAATACATTGGAGCTATTGCCAGAATATTCAATGTATCTGTAGATTATCTGTTGGGTACTAGCGAAACAAATGACTCCCATAAACTGCCTAAGGGTGCAATCCCCGTTGATATATCATCTTTTGTTAAAATACCTATTATTGGCTCAATACGTTGCGGAGAACCCCTATTTGAAGAAAGCAATATCGAAGGATACGAATATGTGTCCGTTGATGATTTGTGCAAAGGTGAAACTTATTTTTATCTTAGGGCAAAAGGCGACAGTATGATAAATGCAGGTATTAACCAGGGTGATTTATTGCTGATTCGGGCGCAGTCTGATGTGGATAATGGAGATATAGCAGTAGTTAATGTAAATGGGGACGAAGAAACCCTTAAAAGAGTTATAAAAAAAGATAAGGCTATTATTTTACAGCCAGAAAACACAGCTTATGAAACCAAGATATTTATAGGAAAAGAATTGAGCCTCTTGCACATACAAGGTAGGTTAATGCAAGTTGTAAAGAAATATTAAAATAAAAAACACCTCAATATTGAATTGTAAATAGATTATAAGGAGGACTTTTAATGGAAATGTCAACTAAAGCTAAAGAAAGAAATGAAGCTTTCTTTTCTCTTGATAAGAATAAAATTGAAGCTTACTTAAAGAAATATAATATTCCACGCCCCCAAAATGAACTTGTTTTTTGGGCAGGCATATATAAAGCGATACTTGTTATACCGAGCGCTCCTGATGACTTAGTTCTTAAATCTAAATGGTGGCTTAAACAGCATAATTTTAAAGAAGGTATTTTCTAAATAAAAAACCACCCCAATACAGCGAATATTGGAATGGCTAAGTAAGAATTAACGCCGAGGTGCGAAAACCCTTAATTACATTATAGCATTATGTTAAATAATGTCAAATTAAGGGAGGATTTATTATGAAAAAGTATCTAAAAGTTTTACTATCTATTTTTGTTTGCTTAATGCTTGCAACTACATCCTTTGCACACAGTGGGCGTACAGATAGTTCTGGCGGGCACAAGGACAATAAAAATGTAAGCGGTTTAGGATCTTATCATTATCACCATGGATATGGCCCACATCTTCATCCTAATGGAGTTTGCCCATACACAACTAATACCACTAGTTCAACCAACAGTAACAGTAAAACATCTAATAATACAAAAGTCATAAGCTCAAATGCTACTTCTTTCACAGATATAAGCGCCTACATAAACAGTAATTTTATACCATCCGTAAACTACAAAGATTATACATACATTGTTGCTGAAGACCTATCCAATTATGGATTTGACGTTGTGTGGAATGGAGACGAAAGAACCTTAAAGATTAAAAGAAATAATTTAAAAGATATAAAATCAGTTTCATCATCAAATTTGGATGAAACATATGATATCGAAACCTCTGACATAAAAACATATATTTATGATACAACATCGCAGTCATATAAACTCATTAATTCATATAATATTGGCGGAAAAACTATCATAAAATTTGCAGACATTGGGCAGACAACATGGAATAACCAGGCAAGGTCTACGACTATATTAATTTAATATATATCAGGATTTAGGTCATTATAAAATAAAAAGCCCCTCCTGCGCTAACAGGAAGGACTTAATATATAGCGGTCATACAAAGTATAACACGCTCCAAGCAAGCAAATTATACCATACGACCGCCTTTATTTCTATACCCAAAATAAAAAGGAGGTCATTTTTTTATGGCAAAAGCAAAGAAGTTACCATCAGGAGCATGGCGAACATTAGTATATGATTATACTGATGCGCAAAAGAAAAGGCATTATGAATCCTTTACAGCAGAAACAGCTAAGGAAGCAAATTATCTTGCAGCCGAATACGCACTTAAAAAGAAATCAAAATCTAAACCAGCAAATATGACTGTGGCTGAAGCAATTGATAATTACATCGAAATAAAGGAAAATGTTCTTTCGCCATCAACAATTGCCAGCTATAAAAAAATCAAGCGTAACAATCTTCAATCTTTACTCAACATAAAACTTTCAAAGCTTACACAAGAAGATGTTCAACGTGAGATTAATACTGAGGCAAAAACCTTATCACCCAAAACAGTAACCTGTACCCACGGTCTTTTATCTGCCGTCCTAAAAGAGTTTTACCCTGATTTTGTCCTTAGAACAAAGCTACCTCAAAAAGAAAAATATATGCCATCAATACCTTCTACAGAAGATATTGAAAAAATTATGGCTTGTATAGTTGGTGAGGAAATAGAATTACCCGTACTATTGGCTTTGTGGCTGGGATTGAGAATGTCTGAAATAAGAGGACTAAAATGGGAAAATGTAAAAGACGATTATATATTGATAAAAGAAGCAATAGTTGATGCCGATAATATTGCTGTGCTTAAAGGTACAAAATCGTTTGCTGGCACACGTAAAATAATGTTGCCTGGATATATCAAAACTCTAATTGACCAGCAACCAAAAAATACCGAATTCGTTGTGCCCTTAACTGGCCAAACAATATACAAAAGATTTATACGAATGCTTGAAAAAAACGGAATACCTCATTGCCGTTTCCACGACCTTAGGCACGCAAATGCAAGTGTAATGCTACGCTTAAATGTTCCCGATAAATACGCAATGGAAAGATTGGGCCATGCTCAAAACTCTACTTTAAAAATGATTTATCAGCACACAATGGTAGATGAATCACAAAAGGTAAGCGATTCAGTTAATGAATACTTTGAAAAAATGCAACACGAAATGCAACACGGCAATAAAAAAAGCCTTGAAAATCAAGGCTTTTAGGTATGGAGATGAGGAGAATCGAACTCCTGTCCGAAAACCCATCCATAGAAACTTCTCCCATCACAGTTGCTGTTTTGGTATTTCCCTCAGATAACCGCCCAACAACAGGCTGAAATCCTTGGTAGCTTCATATTTCTTTTTTTACCTCAAAGCTTTGGCAAAAAAGTTCCCCACAAAGTCGACGCCGGTTACTCTAACTGTGAGAGATTAGAGGCCAACGAGCAGCATTAAGCTGCTAATAAAGAATAATCTTTGTCGTTTGTTTTAAATTTTTCCGGTTTGATGACGCAGTTACCAGGCCTGCGGATGGCTATTCCTATTTTCAAGACTCCCGTCGAAACCATTACATCCCCTTGAAAATAAATACCGACAAATTCTTCATTTCTAAATAACATCATTAAATAATATTTTTTAAAGAGTAAGGTTACGAATCTTAAAGTCCTTGGCAGCCTCACGCATTTGGTCGTTTTTTGCCAATGTCTGGCGTTTGTCATAAAGTTTTTTACCTTTTGCAATACCAATATCAATTTTTACAAGGCTTTTATGAAAATATACCCTAAGCGGAACAACGGTGTAACCCGTAGCCTGTATTGCCCCTCTTATTTTATTTATTTCGCTTTTATGCAAAAGCAATCGCCTTACACGCAACGGGTCTTTATTAAAAATATTTCCCTGCTCATACGGACTTATGTGCATGCTATAGATAAATGCCTCTCCGTTTTCAATACGTATGAAGCTTTCTTTAAGGCTGCACTTGCCTTGCCTAAGACTTTTTACCTCAGTACCTGACAGGGATAATCCAGCCTGAAACGTTTCCTCTATAAAATACTCATGGTATGCTTTTTTATTTTGTGCTACTAATTTTACAGATGTTTCTTTAGCCAAATCTATCACCTCACATTACTTTACATCCTAACTCTAGGTATTATAACACATATCATTTAAAAATAGTATTAAAAAAATATTACAAAAAAGGAGAAGATTTCTCTCCTCCTTATGCATTACATTAGTACCCTGCTTCTATGCCCTTTATAATAAGGTTCATCATGTTGTTCCAAGGAGTTTCAACACCCAGCTCCTTACCATATCTTATTGCAACGCCTGAAAAATAGTCAACCTCTGTTTTCCTTTTTGCCTCAACATCCTGTGCCATGGAGGTTTTTCCTTCAGGATTAAAAGCAGGTAACAATTCATCATAGGCATAGGCGTCCTCTTTTGTTATGTTAATTCCTTTTTTCTGCGCCAGAGCAATAACCTCCAGCATAACTTGATGCATAGCCTCGTTTATCTGCGGAACATTTAGAAATCCACCATATCCACAACCGATAATAGCTGAAAGTTGATTAGTGCTTACATTAATCATCCACTTGCGCCACATAGTTCTAAGCATATCCTCGCAAATTTCGCTTTCTATGCCAGATTTATCAAATACTTCCTTCACTGCCGAAACGTCTGAGGCAACGGGTACATTTTTCGCATTACCAAATTGAATAACACCATCACTGGAATTAGTAATGCCGTCATCGGTTCTTACAGCATCAATGCCCAAAGCTATACCATAAAGTACATTGTTATTGGGGTACGCACCTTTAAGTTCATCTACTGCAGTAACTCCGTTTAATAAAGGAAGAAGTATTGTATCATCCGTAACCATATTTCTAACGTCTTCAATGGCCTCCGCAAGCTGGTAATTTTTTACCGTAAAAATAATCAAATCTGCTTTCCAATCATCATTCTTTGGGCTAACAACCTTAGGTAAAACCAAGGTGCCGTTAACCTTTACACCAGTGGTCTTTATTCGCTGGCCACGTGCACCGCCTGCAACAACAGTAAAGTCGTTGCAGCCATTTATAAGTCCTTTGGCATATATACATCCAATTGCTCCAAAACCAACCAACGCAACCTTATTAATTTCCATCCGTCTGCTCACCACTTTCCTGCGTAAACACAAAATCTATAGTCCTCTGTTCCTTGTCTGCTTTAGCCACCATAACAGTTACCTTATCGCCAAGCCTATAAATTTTGTTCTTTCTCCGTCCAATAACCTGAAGATTAACCTCATCAAAATCATAAAAATCGTCTGTCATGCCATTTAAAGCAACCATTCCCTCAACAGTATTATCAAGCTCTACATAAATACCCCAGCCCGTAACGCCAGAAATTATGCCGCTAAACACCTGTCCAATTCGTTCACTCATATATTCAACCATTTTCAGCTTGTCAGTTTCTCTTTCTGCTTCTTCCGCAAGCCTTTCTTTAGATGAACACTGCTTGCAAACAACAGGAAGAATTCTAAAATAGTGCGTTGCTCTATTTTGCTCAAGGTTTCCTTTAAGGTTATCCTTAATTATTCTGTGTATCTGCAAATCTGGATAACGCCTTATAGGCGATGTAAAATGGCAGTAATATTTAGCCGCCAAGCCAAAATGCCCCAGGTTTTCCTCTTGGTACCTTGCCTGTTTCATGCTTCTAAGCACAATTCGGCTTATAATATGCTCCTCTGGCTTACCTGCAACTGCATTAAGTATAGCCTGGATTTCTTTTGGATGTACTTCGTTTTGTCCTTTAATTCTATAGCCGAAAGTACGAAGCAGTTTTTTCATATTTTCAACCTTTTCATCATCTGGTGTTTCGTGATTTCTGTATACAAACGGAGCTTCCTGCCAGTAATAATCTTCAGCTACAGTTTCATTGCTCACAAGCATAAATTCCTCTATCAGGTTGGTTGCCCAATTTCTATCATATGGTGCTATATCCAAAACCTTTCCGTTATTATCCAATACAATCTTAGCCTCTGGAAAATCGAAATTTACACTACCCCTGTGCTGACGCTTTTTACCAAGAATCAATCTAAGCTTATTCATATCTTTAAGCATAGGTACAAAGTCTTTGTATTCTTCACAAAGTTCAGGGTCATCAAACTGAATTATTTTGTTTACCTTAGTATAAGTAAGGCGGGCAAAAGAGTGAATAACGCTTTCGCAAATTTTGTGTGCCACAACCTCACCACTTCGGCTTATTTCCATAACACAGCTTAATGTAAGCCTGTCCTCATTTGGAATAAGGGAGCATATACCATTGCTAAGCTTATGAGGTATCATAGGAATTACCCTATCAACTAAATAGTAGCTGGTACCTCTGTTGTATGCCTCTTTGTCTAACGGAGAACCCTCAGTTACATAGTGGCTTACATCCGCAATGTGCACACCAAGCTGGAAATTTCCATTTTCCAAAATATCCAAGCTAACGGCATCATCAAAATCCTTGCTATCGTCACCGTCTATGGTAACCGTCATAATATTTCTAAAGTCTTCACGACCTTCAATTTCAGCACTTGTAATATCCAAATTGATTTTTTCAGTTTGAGCATAGGCCGCTTCATTAAAATCTTGAGGTAAATCGTACTGGCGTATAATAGATAAAATATCCACACCAGGGTCATCTATATGCCCCAAAATTTCAGTTACAATCCCCTCTGGACTTCTACTGCCATCTGGACGTTTTGTAATTTTAACTACCACCTTGTGCCCGCTTACTGCACCCTTTGTGTTTTCTTTGGATACAAATATATCCTGGGCAATTTTTTTATCATCGCACGTAACAAAGCCGAACCCCTTTAATAGCTCAAATGTACCAACTAAGTTATCTGTACCCTTTTCAACAATGCTAACAATCTGTCCCTCAGCACGTTTGCCATTTGAGGCTATAGTGGTTAATCTTACCATAACCCTGTCTTTGTGCATAGCGCCGCCAGTATATTCAGCCGGAATAAAAATATCCCTGTCAAAGCCCTCATCCGCAGTAACAAAGCCAAACCCTTTAGCATTCCCTGTAAACACACCAGCCACCATATTAAGCTCTTTGGGCAGCATAATTTTGCCCTTTTTAGTTTCAATAACCTTACCCTCGCTTAACAATTGGCTGATAATATCTTCAAACTGCTCTCTCTCATCTGCTGGTACGTCTAAAATCACACTCAGCTCATGTCTTTTAAGTGGAAGATAGTCTTCGCTTTTAATATATTGATAAACTCGTTCCTTGCGTCCGTTCATAATCTCGTCATTTTTCATAAGTATGCACCACCTTATCCTTATTATACCAAAACCTAGCAATAATATAAAGCATTTGTCTTTTATTATTAACAAATACATGATAAAATAGTAAAAAATCGGTTGAAAACGCCAATACTTTGGGGAATTTAATTCAAATACCCCTTGTAATATAATTTAAAATTATATTTTTCTTTTCAACTAAAAAATGATAACGAGGTGTATTGTATGAAATCATTAGTAGGCATAATAATGGGCAGTGATTCCGACCTTCCAGTAATGAGTGAAGCGGCAAAGATACTTGACAAGTTTGAAATAAGTTACGAACTTACAATAGTATCTGCCCACAGAACCCCTGACCGCATGTATGACTATGCCAAAGCTGCACATGCAAAAGGCATTAAGGTAATTATAGCAGGAGCAGGCGGTGCCGCACATCTTCCTGGCATGACGGCGGCCCTAACAAGCATTCCTGTTATAGGTGTGCCTGTTAAAACTTCTACCCTAAGCGGTGTAGACTCTCTGTATTCTATATGCCAAATGCCGCCAGGAATACCTGTTGCAACAGTTGCAATAAACGGTGCACAAAATGCTGGAATACTTGCAGCACAAATAATAGGTGCATTTGATGAAGATGTGTACACACGTATTAATGCTTTTAAAGCAGAACTTGAAGAAACCGTTGAGAAAAAGGCTGAAACCCTTGAAGATATAAAATATTCAGTATATCTTCAAAACATGGGCAAATAATTCGGTCTTGATTTCTTATTTACGTCTGAATCTTCCTTTGCAGCCGCCGCATCTTCTGTTGCATCCGCAGCCCCTATTGCAGCAGAAAAGATAATATATTATAGGCACAGAAATTAACACAACTATAACAAACATACGAAAACCCCCTTTACTTATTCTATTCAGTAAAAGGGGGTTTTGACGCTATCTAGTATTTATTATTTCTTTTGATTTTAAACCTTTAAAAATTCAATTTTCTCTTAAATGTAGCTACAAAAGCCCTTTTATTGGCACATGTTTATGCATTGTTGTGCATTAAAATGGGTTGTAAAGGTTGAATACTTTACGCTGTTGTGTTAATATTAGTCATTATATTATAATTTCTTTTATTGAAAGGGGCTTTAAACACATGGAATCAATTAACGTTGGGTTTTTGTCATTAATTCCGCCAATTATTGCAATTGGTTTGGCACTGGTGACAAAAGAGGTTATTTCCTCACTGATTATCGGTATCCTTTCTGGAACATTTATCTATTCTGCCTATACAACTACAGGCATAACAGATATACTTGTGGGTACAGTGAGTACAACTGTAAATCTTATGAGCAGTAAATTTGCCGATAATGTATCTATTGTAATTTTTCTTTGCCTATTAGGTGCACTTGTTGTTGTTATAACAAAGGCAGGTGGCTCTAAAGCCTATGGGGACTGGGCAAGTAAAAAAATCAAATCTCGTGTTGGCGCACAGCTTGCAACAAGTGCATTAGGTGCACTTATTTTTATTGACGACTATTTCAACTGCCTTACAGTAGGCACTGTTATGCGTCCCGTAACCGACAAATACAAAATTTCACACGCAAAGCTTGCATACATAATAGATGCAACAGCAGCGCCTGTTTGTATTATTGCACCAGTGTCTTCGTGGGCAGCATCTGTAATAAGCCAGATGGGTGACACAGGCTTAAACGGTATGGACTCTTTCATTCAGTCTATTCCTTTTAATCTATACGCAATACTTACGATTATAATGATTATTATTCTTTCGGTTACCGACTTGGAATTTGGACCTATGGAAAAATTTGAGGAAGCTGCTATTAATAATGGAGATTTAGACTACGGGCACGCTCCTGCAACAGCAGGCACGGATGCCGAACTTAATAAGTTGGAAATTAACCCTAATGGCAAAGTTTCAGACCTAGTTATACCTATTGCTGCACTTATTGTTTTCTCTATACTTTCCATGCTTTATGTTGGTGGGTATTTTGAAGGCGGCATGTCTATTGCAGATGGATTCGGAAACACAGATGCAGGTTCAGCACTTGCTCTTTCAAGCTTTGTTTCCCTTATTGTTGCTTTTCTTCTTTTTGTACCAAGACGAGCTGTATCTTTTAAAGACTTTATGTCAGGTATTAGTGATGGTGTAAAATCTATGGCTGATGCTATTATTATACTTGTACTTGCTTGGACAATAAGTGGTGTTTGCCGTAACCTTCTTTCAACAGGAGATTACGTAAGCAGTATTGTTGCCGCTTCCAACATGCCTATTATGCTTATACCTGCAATTATATTCGTTGTTGCAGCTTTCCTCTCATTTTCAATGGGTACAAGCTGGGGCACATTTGGTATTCTTATACCTATAATTGCAACAATCTGTACCTCTGTTGCCCCACACCTCACTATCATTGCCTTATCTGCAACACTTGCAGGTTCTGTGTTTGGAGACCATTGCTCCCCTATTTCAGATACAACAATACTTTCAAGTACAGGTGCGGCATGTAACCACATAGACCATGTTTCAACACAGATACCTTACGCTTGTGTTGTTGCTGGGTGCTGTATTTTAGGTTACATCGTTGCTGGTTTTACAACAAGCCTTATTGCAACATGGATAGTATCGATTGGTGCACTTATAGTTGTTACAATGATACTTCACAAATTATCTGTAAAAAAACAGCCGAATAGCTAATGAAACTAAAATCTAAAGATTGTACAAAAAAAAGAACCTGTAATTATGGGTTCTTTTTTTGTACAGTTATATTGCCATTACATTATCCTGGCTTTCTTCGTTTGAGTCCATTAAAAACAAGTCATTCGGTGTACAATCAAGTAATTTGCAAATTTCTTCTATAACCTCATACCGTATGGACGATGTTTCGTTGTTTACCATTTTGTTAAAATTCTGATAACTCATACCCAGTCTTTTGTAAAGCCAGTACTTTGTCTTACCATTATTTTTAAGTAATGTAAGCACGTCTAATTTAACCATTTCTCATACCCCCATTTAGTTTATTTGTTTTTACACCAAATTAGTAAAAAAATAAGCGAACCTCCCCATGGAAAGTCCGCTTTGACTATACGTATTTATTTAATTATATCTTTCATATACATTATACACCTATTCTTTTCATTAAACAATACATTTTTTATTTTTTTGCAAACTTAAATCTATAAAATTATAAATGGTAGTTTTCAAACACTTATGCTTTTTTGTTGTTCAGCCTTTGCCGCCCTTCATAGTCCATATAAAAATCCTCTTTATGTATCAGGCTACTTAAAGGCACTATCTCATAACCTTTTTCCTTTAACCCTTTTATTATAGAATCCAGTGCTTGCGGAGTGTACTTTGCATCATTATGGAAAAGTATGATTGACCCATTACCCAAATGCTTGTGATTTAGCACTTGATTTACTTCCCTTTCCACACCATACTCTTTCCAATCCAAACTATCACTGCTGGATACAAGGTAAAACCTTGTAACACCACTATTCAAGCACATTAAAAACGTTTCTATCTTCATTGCCCAGGCTATTCAGTAACGTATACCCTAAAATATCCACAGCCCCATCATCTTTTGTATCGTCTTTTTCAGGATAGTTTGATAATATCACAACAACAGTTTTATGCTCTTTGTCAATACCTAGAAAACTTGTATAAGATGATGTACCGCCATTGTGCCATATATATCCACTTTCAGGGTCAATGATCCACCCTAGTCCCATGGAAATTCCGTCATCTTCAAATGTTTCATAAACTTCATGTGATAAAGCAAGATAGTTAGGTGAATCATTTAAGTGCATTTCACCATATTTTAACAAATCAGTCACAGTGGATACAATACCTGCCGCAGCAAAGTATGTATCGTCATCATTCCATGCCCAATAACTATTCATATCCCCTGTTCCATTTCCAAGGCGAGTTTTCATAAGCCCAAGGTCATTTTTAATATAATTTTCAGATAGCGATTTAAATGTAGTACTGTATACATCACCAAGAACAGTACCCAATACTGCGTATCCGAAATTAGAATATTCCCAACCATAAGATTCTTCTTTCAAAACATGTAATTGTATATCTTCTAATATATCTGCTGCGTTGATTCCCTGATATATGTTCTGTTTCTTTTCGTAAAAGTTCTCATTTACCATGTTCAGTTCTTCATCGGATAATGTAGAAGAGTCAAAGGGATATTCCCCATACCCTGATGTATGTGTTGCTAGGCTTAGAATATCAGGATAAAATGTGTTAGACTCCAAGCTCAGATATTTTGAAATGCTATCATTTAAATTTATATGGCCATCCGCTATTGCTTTGGAAAGCATGGAAGCCGTAAAAGTTTTGGAAATAGAACCAATTTCATATTCGTATTCAACTGGGGTCAATTCTTTGCCATTATAACCATATAGCTTATAATTTATTTCATCTGCTTTCAACACACCAATAGTTAATTTTACATCTCTTTTGTCTGTTGTATATGTTTCAATCATGGAAGATATGGATGCTGTATTATTTTGATTCGCTGCAAAAAAGCCTTTATCCCAATTATTTAAAAGTAATATTGCACCAGTGAACCCCAATATTACTACACCAATAGTAATTAATGCTTTCTTCGATTTAATCTTCATTTCAGCTTCTCCTTTATATTTAATTATCTATTTATAATTCATACTAAAATACATACGAGTGAACAACTATTTTGTATGAATATATAGCCTAAATAGATAAATTAAAGCAACAAATCGCCTGCTGAAAAAAATGATACATCCCCACGTATAAAAACTTCTGTAATTATTGAAGTTTGTGTCACCCATCCTTGAATAATGCTTGGCCTATTAACAAATTGACCCTGGTGTATATCTATTATTTCATCATGTTTTTTAAGCCCATGTTTTACAAGATACGCACATAGAGGACCAGCGGCACTGCCAGTTACTACATCTTCAAAAACCCCATTATTATCCCATGTTCGGCATTCAAGGGTAGAAGAATCGAAAACATAAACAAATTTAGCTTCAAAACCTGCTAAAAAGCTTTCAAATTCGCCCATATTTATTTTTGCTTGAGCCAATCCACTCTTAAGTGGCACTAATAAATAAGGTAACCCTGTAGAAATAACTTCAACTGGTAATGCATCATCTATATCACATTCTTTTATATTTAGTGCATTTGCAATTTTATTATAATGCTTTCTCTCAATTTCATTTATAAACTGTGGTGAACCTTGATTCATGGTTACATTATAACTTTTATTCAAATAGCAAGACTGGGCAGTTAACCTTCTTCCAGATAAATCAAGGGAGATTTCCATGTTATTTTGAGAAGAAAAAAGCAATTTATGAATTACAGCGCAAGCACCAATAATCGGATGTCCAGCGAATTTCAACTCTTCGTCCACTGTAAATATTCTTACCGGAAAAGAACCCTCTTGATTTTTATCATATATAAAAATCGTTTCAAATTGCTTAAACTCTCTTGCAATGCTCAATAACTCTTTATCGTCAAGTGACCTGTCGGGGAAAACAACGGTAAGGCCATTCCCGCTCATTGGCTTTAAGGAAAAAACATCTACATGATAATATTTCATTCAGAACCCCCCTATATGCTTCCTTATGTTACATGGATTTATTTAACTGCACTCTATTTCCTGTTTTTTATAGCCAGCCCTTTTAAAAAATTTCTAGCATATTTATCGCCGCACTCTTTATAATGTTTATGCCCTTCTTTTCGAAATAAAGCGCTCAATTCTCCTTTCGTTACAACCAATCCTGATGCTTCAAATATATTTAGCATATCTTCACTTGTTAGTGATAGCGCTATTTTCAGTTTTTTAAGCATAATATTATTAAGATTTGCACTTTTATTTATAGATAGTACTGGTCTTTCAGGTTGGTCTGGTTTTGCATCTTGATGACCTCTTTTGAAAATTATAAATCCATTTAAAAATGCTTCTAGTGTACTATTTCCGCATTTAATATTTTCTTTCTCTTCATCTTTTTCTTCATCATCTTCAACTTCGTCGTGGAAACCACCTTTTGATTTTATTAGCATCTTCCCCACTTCTTCTTTTGTCAGCTCAACACCACCAAGTTTAAATATTTCTACCATGTGGTTATCTTGTATATCTAGTGCATATCTTAATCTAATTAAAATATCATTATTATCCATCTATAATCCTCCTATAAGTATCATGTTTTCTTAAATTCTCAATTCGCTTTGTATTATAACACAAAATCAGAAAAATAAATTGATTTTATACTGACAATAAAAATGAGTTAAACACACTAGTTAGTAACATTTCTAGGTGTTTAACTCTTAATAATCCAGTCAATGAAAAAATTATACCTACTCTAGTGCAATATTCATCTGTAAATTTATGCCATCTACATCAAAGTCAACACAAATCACTTCTTTTGTATTCATACTAATTTCTATATTTTCTCCATACATAAGGGCTGGAATAGATATATCTGTATTAATGCCTTGGTTAGAAAAATTTATACTTGCGTTAGCAGAAAGCATGTTGGAAAGCTCTGAAACAGCACTTTTTGCCATATCATCAAACTCATCAACAGGCATTCCCATCATCATAGTAGAAGCAATTTTTTTGGCACCTTCTAAATCTAATACATATACCACATTACCTTTTTTTTCTCCAACCATGCCTATAGTTAGTGCAACCCCCGACATAGAGATTTTATTACCTTTTATACTTAAACCCGTACGTACAATATTTTCAAACCCAAGTTGCGGTAAAACTCCCGTCACGGCTTCTATAAAAGGATTTATGAAAGTTACATCCATTGTACATCCTCCTTTTTAAAACCTACATTCATAAATATTTCTCCAAAATCTGTTTTAATTGCAAACGACCTACTTTCCACTCCGGAAATGCTTACTGTTAAATCATTTCCATGAAATACCATTGGAGGCGATACACGAAGCCCAAGTGACCGATTTACGCCATTTAACAAGGAACAAGCATTACCTGATATGATGTTTGCACATTCACTTAAAAACATAACAGCATCATCAACTGAGTCACTTTCTCCAAAAGACACAATCTTTGTTATTTCTACCGCAGTATCTTCAGACATGTCCACAATAAACCTGCCACTGTGTCTTCCTATAATACCTACAGCAACGGTAATTCCCAATGATTTTTTTGAAGATACATTATGAGCTTCAATCTCTTCAAAAATCGCATCTCCGCCCAGCGTTCTTTTTAGATAATTAAACATAGATTCTTTAAACGCTGATGTATAGTTTTTCTTTAGAATCTCATATAATTCTTCCCCAGCAAATAATCTTTCAATTGCTGAATCCAACTCATCCTCATCAATTGGTTTTTGTATATAAGCTTTTATTCCAACTTGCTCTGCTCTTTTCATTATTTCTTTATCCATCATAGAGCTAATAGCTATAATCTTAATACTCTTTTCATTATTTAATATTGCCTTGGAACACTCAATCCCGTCCCCATCAGGCAATGTCATATCCATTGTAACTAAGTCTGGTTTTAATTCCTTTGCTAATTCTATGGCATCTTTTACATTTAATGCTGACCCTACTACCTCAAGTCCCTTTTTTTCAAGCATTCTTTTTAGAACTGCTGTTGAAAAACTAGAATCGTCTACTAACATTACTCTTATATTTTTCATATAAACACCGCCTTCAAATTAGAATATGTGACACATTTACCCGTCAATTGAAACCTAAATTAAATTTTAACAGTTTTTAAGTTTCTCACTACTATAATATCATTAATAGGTGTGTTTATTCAATCAATTTTTTATTGAAAACCATTTTTTCTACTTTTTTCTCTAAATTTTCTAATATTATTAATCCACCGCTTAAGCCATTTGCAACAAAAAAGGAATGAACCTCTAATGCCCATTCCTTTTGTTGCAGCCTACTTTTCTTTTTTATCTGTAGCGTTACCGCCCATTACCTGCAATTCTATAATCTTATCTTCACCATCATATGTAATCTTTACAACAGTGTCTACTGTAAGGTCTTCAATCGTTCCTTCTACCAACTTACCATCTTGAACGACCTTAATGGTTACACTGCTGTCAATTTCAGTATTAATTTCTTCATCACTTGCTGTAAATGAACTTTCATTTTTGCCATTGCCCATGTCACCGCCCTGTGGAGCTTCTCCTGTTGGAGCTTCTCCCATTGGCGCTTCACCTGTTGGAGCCTCTCCGGTTGGTGCTTCACCTGTTGGAGCTTCTCCTGTTGGAGCTTCTCCCTTTACCATATCCATTGTACCAAGTGCCAGTGTAACTTCTGTTCCCGAAACTGCCGTTATTTTACCATAAATTCCTTCTGCTTCTTTTGCTTCAACATCTTTTCCTGTTTGTTCTGCTGGGGCTTCAGCCTTTTCTTCTGTTGCAGGCGTTGCCGCCGTTGTTGTAGTACTTGAGCCAGAACAACCAGCCAAAGATAAAGATAATACACATATTGCCACTGCAGTTACAGCTAATTTTACATGTTTTTTCAAAATAATTAGTCCCTTCTCTTTAAGAGAGGACACCCATTAGGATGCCCAACTCACTGCGTTAAATTTTATTCTGTTGCACAATCAGTCGTTGGCTTTTCAGGTTTTTCACCTTTAAAATTTCCGCCACCCTGTGGCATTTCATCACTACGTATAGATATAGATGTTATTGTTTCTCCATCATCAGCATATTCTATCATCAACACATCATCAACTTCAATGTCGTCATAGCTAAGTTCAACCATTTCACCATCTTCCACGGTTTTTACAGTAATATCATCAGTAATGGTAATAACAGCTTCTTCACCATCAAATGTCATTTCTCTGCCACCTCTTTTACCTTCTGATGTATCTGTTGAATCAGTTGAATCTGGCTTTTCAGGCGGTGCTGTTTTTTCAGTTGTATCCGTTGTATCAGGCTTTTCAGGAGGCGCTGTTTTTTCAGTTGTATCAGTTTCATCAGGCTCTGCTTGAATTGTAACTGTTATTTTCTTTCCATCAACAGCAGTTACCTTTGCCATTTTGCCATTTCTTTCAGGTCTTTCACCTTTAGTAGTTGCTGCCTCTGTATTTGTAGTTGCCACCGTGCTACTTGCCATTGCACTAACACCCATTACAGAAGTCATAGACATAGCTAACACCAACATAGTTATAATTTTCTTTTTCATTTTTAATCAATCCTCTCTTCATATAAGTTTTTAGATAATAATTTTCAGTTAATGTCCTGCCCCCTTTGCTCTTTATATTTCCAAATTATAGAATTACAAAGTTAATTTGCGGTTAACCAAATATTAAGTTTTTTTGAACAAATTGGTTTCATCATACTGTGATATTGAAATATTTATTATGTTTAAAAACATAATAAATGCCCCCAAAATGTCATAAACAATTACAACATTTAGGAGGCAAAAATTATTCATCTATGCTTTTAATTAACCAATAAACTCGTTATCCACAATAGTAAGAACTTCATCAAGTTTTAAAAGCTCCTCTGTCAACTGCTCTTCTGTAATTATAAGTGGAGGACAAATAAATACCATATTTTCATGAGTATAGGTCATAAATTTTTTCTCTTTTAACTTACCTAATACTTTTCCCATAATTCCATCTGGGTCTTTTCCATAAGGGACTAAAGGCTCTTTTGTTGCTTTATCTTTAACCAATTCCACAGCAGAGAATAAGCCTATGTATCGTACATCACCAACGCATGGATGTGCAGTCTTCATTTCCTCTAATTTCTGCCCTAAAACTTTGCCTACTTTATTTACATTTTCAAGAATATTTGCTTCCTGGTAGTAGTTAACACAAGCGACGCCAGCAGCGCATGCCAATGGATGTCCGCTGTATGTTAAACCGCAGGATAACATGTTATCATCAAAATGTTCCGCAATCTCCTTGCTTACAACCACACCACCAAGTGGAACATAACCACAGGTCACACCCTTTGCAAATGTTACAATGTCTGGCTTAACATCGAAATTCTGGAATCCAAACATCTTACCAGTTCTTCCCCATCCAGCCATAACCTCATCGCATATCATCATAATACCGAATTCATCACATATTTCTCTTACTCCTGGTAAATAACCTTTTGGTGGAATAATAATGCCGTTAGAACCTGTTACAGTTTCCAATACGATAGCTGCAACACTATCATAGCCTTCATAAGAAATTTGTTCTCTAAGCTTTGTTAAATAATATTTTGTAGCAGCTTCTTCGGATTCAAATTCAATTGCTTCTCTGTAAATATAAGGGTCAAAAAACTTAACAAACCCTGGAATTCCTGGCTCTAACGCATAGCGTCTTGGCTCACCAGTTAAATTGCCTGCACCGAATGAAGACCCATGGTAGCTGCGGTATCTGCTGAAAACCTTATACTTGCCTGTAAACATACGAGCAATTTTAATAGCATTTTCATTGGATTCTGCACCAGCATTTGTAAAAAACACCTTACCCATGTTGTCTGGCATAAGGTCAATTATCATTTTAGCTAGCGTTGCTCTAGTTTCTGAGCCATAAGAAGGACCGATAAAGCAAAATTTATCTACTTGTTCCTTAATTGCTTCATTGATTGCCTTATTTCCAAACCCCACATTCAGGTTAACCAACTGTGATGACATATCCGTATATCTATTGCCATCATAATCCCAAAAATAAATTCCATCCGCTTTTTCAACAGGAATTGGATTAATACCTTTTTGTTTGCTCCATGATTGTAAATTGTATTGCTTTGATGTGCTTTTAATTTCTTCACCTGTCACAAAATCATCTCCTTGTTCTTTATAAAAGAAAACGGGGGCATGTTCTACTGAACAAGCCTCCTTGCAGTTTAACGGTTATAATAACTATTATAATGAATACCTTTTTATTATTCAATCACATATTGAACATATTTTCATGTTCATATGCACAATAAAATCATCTTATGTCAATCACTTTTATAATATGTCTTTAATTAAAAATCCAACACTGCATCTTACTTTTTCATCCAGATTAAGCAGGTTATATCCCGTAATTTTTTCTATTTTCTTAATTTGGTTATTTACCGTATTGCGATGAATGAATTGCTGTTCACTAACCAATTGAGGGCTTCCGTTATTTTCTAAATAAGACTGTAAAAAACCCATTAAGTCCGTATCATTTTCCATATCATACTGCTCTAATTTTCCAAATACGTCATAATAAAATTCATAAAGGTTTTTTTTATCTTTAACAGCCATAAGCACTTTATATATATCCAAATCATCATAATAGTTTACACGTGCGTTTTTCTTTTTTGCCATTTCATTTGCATCAATAGCCCTATCAAAATTGGTATCCTGATTAGTGAAACCCTGCATAATAGAGCTTACACCAATGTAGATTAAAAATGCAGATTTCTCAGTTCCAACTAAATTCATTAGTTTATCAACAAATTTACGAACATTTTCCATTTCACTTTCAGATAAAACCACTACCAAATTGTATTGATATGTAAATGAAATAAATAATTGCTGCCTTGTTCTTGCAATTTGTTCCACATACAATTTTAGTTTTTCCATGTTTACACTTTCATGGTCCCCATATATATTATCCAAAGAAATGTTTACAAAACAAAAATAACTTTCCCGTGTAAACCCGTAACGCTCCATTTGCTGTATCTGTGTATCCAAATCTCCTATTTTAAAAATAATATCTTTTATGGTAGTAGAAATGCTTGCTTCAACATTTTGGTTGTGAATAATTCTGCCACAGAAATCTCTTGTCATATCAACCATTCTTGTCTTCCAAGGAATAGTGAATAATGGTAAGTTTACCTTATTACAAAAATCAATAACCTCTATTGGAATAATTTTTATATAGGGGCCAATATTAATAACTAAAGCACTTGCCTTGGCTTCATAAATGTTTTTAGCAAACCTAATTAACCATTCATTGTCCCTGCACATGTATCCAGCAATAAAAATTAGTTCGTGCCCATGCAAAAATGATGAAACCTCTTCATCTTCAACAATATGCACCCATTCAACTAAATTATTAAGCCCTTTATTCCCTGCTAAAAGCTTCATCTGGTAAAGCGCACCACTGTTACTATAAAGCTTGCTTACCGCTAATGCCATAAAATCACCCACTTTATTAAAGTTGTACATATAAATTTTAACATAAAAAAAAGAACAATACCATTGCTATTGTAAACATGCGATATGTCTTTATTAGAGTATTTCTTTATATACCAATTATTTGTTAGCCATTTAAACATAAAAATACCCCTTTAGTTATTTTCAGTATTAAATACTGCCTAACTAAAGGGGTGCTCTGAATTCTTGCAATATCAAACAACTTCATTCCATTGGTTTAACTTCGAACAAACTTTACCATAACCTCTTGTAAATTTCAATTAGATCTTCCTTTGTAACTTCTTTAATTGTATTGGATGGGCTTCCGCTAGTCATAGCGTCACCAGCCATTTTATCCATCAAAGCATAAAATTCATCTTTGTTAATGCCATACTCTGCTAAGGTTGGAATTTTGCAAATTTTACATATCTTAACTAATTCTTGTAAAAATGCTTTTGCAGCTTCTTCATCGGGTGTACTTTCATCTGCCGCACCAATTGCTCTTGCAATGGTAGCAAATCTATCATAACAGCCATCTAATACATATGCCAAACATTCTTTTATTAACATAGCGTTTGAAATTCCATGTGCTACATGGAATAAAGCTCCAATTGGTCTGCTCATACCGTGAACAAGGGTTACAGAGGCATTATTAATGCAAACACCAGCTTCAAAGGCAGCTATGGACATTTCTTCTCTTGCCTTTTCATCATTGCCATCATTGTAAGCTATTGGAAGGTACTTAAAAATACGCTTAATAGCAGAAAGGGCAAACATATCTGTTAAAGTGTTTCCCTTCCTGGAAGTATAAGACTCAACAGCATGTGTTAAGGCATCCATACCAGTAGCGGCAGTAGTATTTTTAGGAGATGTTTTAGTAAATGTAGGGTCAACAATTGCCAACTTAGGCAATAATACATCTCCTTTTAAAAGCATTTTAACTTGCTTTTCTTCATCTGTAATAATTGTAAATTTAGTTGCCTCCGAGCCTGTGCCTGCAGTTGTTGGGATTAAAACCATTGGAGGTAAATCTCCTACTATTTCACGGCCCATATAGTCTGAAAGGTTCCCTTCAAGAACAGCCATGGCAGCAATTGCCTTTACACTGTCAAGTGGGCTTCCTCCGCCTATGCCAATAAGAAAATCACATCCTGTTTCCTTATATGCTTTAACACCAGCTTCAATCATTTTATCTGTAGGCTCGCCTACTATGTCATTAAATACTTCATATTTAATATTCCAACTATCAAGATAATCTGTAAGTGTTTTAACCATACCTGTTTTTGTTACTATTTTACCAGTAACTATAAACGCTTTTGCTCCAAGTTTTTTTACCACTGCTTCACTTTCTGCCAAAGCATTTGCTCCAATTAGTGTTTGTCCTGGTAATATAAATTTACATGCCATTTTACATCTTCTCCTTCATATTAGATACATTCTCTTATGGCATTTTCTAATATTTCAAAGCCAGCATTTAACTGTTCATCCGTTATTACAAGCGGTGCAAGGAAACGAATAACATTTCCGCTCATGCCGGCATTCTCTATAATTAACCCATGTTGGGCACAAATTGCCATAAGCCTGTTAACAATTTCGCCATTTGGCTCTTTTGTTGTTTTGTCTTTTACAAATTCTATGCCAATCATGGCACCTAGTCCACGCACATCTCCAATGACTTCGTATTTGTCTTTCCATACACTAAAAGCTTCCATACATTTTTTACCTATTTGTGCAGAACGCTCCACAAGATGCTCTCTTTCCATTATCTCTAAAACCTTTAAACCTGCCGCACATGCCAAGGCATTGCCACCATAAGTTCCGCCTAGTGTACCAACCGGCACTGCGTCCATAACCTCCGTGCTGGCAATAATTGCACTTAAAGGAATTCCTCCAGCTATAGATTTTGCGGCAGTAATAATATCTGGAGCACAATCCACCTCTGCCCAATACTGAGTTGCAAAAAATTTGCCTGTACGCCCAAAACCAGACTGAACTTCATCTGCTACCAAAAGGATTCCATTTTCGTCACAAATTTTCCGAACAGCTTTTACCCATTCAATTGGGGCAGGTATAAACCCGCCTTCTCCCTGTAAAGGTTCTAATACAATAGCCGCAACATATTCAGCGGGAGATGCATTTTCAAATACCATTTTCAAACTCTCTATGTAAAAATCTATGGCTTCCTTCTCGGTCATCCCTGTAGGTCTGCGGTATAAATAAGGATATTCTGCACGGTAAACGCCATCAGGAAAAGGCCCCATACCAACTGCATAAGCTTTTTTTGCGGTCATTGTCATTGCAAGCATGGTTCTTCCATGAAAAGCTCCTGAAAATACAATGATATTAGGGCGTTTCGTACAACCTTTTGCAATCTTTACCGCATTCTCATTTGCTTCTGCCCCACTGTTGGCGAACATTACTTTTTTTGTGTTCCCTCTTACCGGTGCAATTGCTGCAAGCTTTTCTGCTAAACTGATATACCCTTCATGGGTTACAATATTAACCATACCATGGAAGAACTTACTGGCTTGTTCATTCACAGCCGCTACTAATTCTGGGTGTGCATGCCCCACATTAAGAACCCCTACACCTCCTACCCAATCCAAAAAAATATTTCCATCTACATCTTCTATCATAGCACCTTCAGCACGTTCTATAACGCAAGGATAAATACAACGAATTGCATTTGGAACTACATTTTTTCTACGTTCAATAATTGCCGCCGCCTTTGGTCCAGGTAATTGTTCTGTAGAAATTTTAGGTAAAGCATATTTTAACATAATAATAATCTCCCTTCGTTAACTTTTAAGAAAATAAAATACGTACAGCTTCACATATTAAATCCACGCTTCCTTCTATACCATAAGCGCTTACATCAAACATAACATGCTTACCCGATCGATCTCCACGACTTTTCCCTGTAACATATTCATAATAGTTATGGCGCTGATTGTCAATCCTTTTTATCATTTTTTCTGCATTTTTTTCTGTAAGGTCATAATGTTTTGCTATATGCTCAATTCTCTTTTCTAGCGGAGCATAGAAAAAAAAGTTAATTACGTTTGGATATTCTCTTAAAATGTAATCCGAGCAACGTCCAAACATGATACAAGATTCTTTTCTTTCTGCAATCTCACGTATCACATCAGCCTGTGCAGCAATGGCTTTTTCGGAATAGAATGAGTTAGACGAACCGTACACAAATTCAGAAAATAAACGGTTTTGCTTATTTAATATTTCATCAGATTCTTTAACAATATCTATATTAATACCTGCTTTTGATGCTGTTAAATCCACCAAATCTTTATCATAAAATGGAACCCCCAACTTGCTGGCAAGGTTACGTCCAATTTCACGTGCGTTACATCCAAACTCTCTACTTATGGTTATAATATATTTTTTCATATTTAATTCCTCCTAAACTTAAGCTAAAGGAAGACGTTTTTAACTAACGTCTTCCTTTATTTAATTTTCTTTCTAAAAATCGAATTGCAAATGATAAAGGAATGCAAATAACCAAGTAAACCCCAGCCAATATTGTGTAGGATTCAATAGTTAAAAATGTTTGTGCAGTATATGCCTTTGTCGTCATCAAAAATTCTTGTGCAGTAATATAAGCCATTAAAGAAGTATCCTTAACCATCATTACTAAATAATTTCCGAATACTGGAACCGAGTTTCTAAATGCCTGGGGTATAACAATTCTAAACATTGCCTGATGATTAGAAAATCCTAACGCCAATGCCGCTTCTTTTTGTCCGTTATCTATAGAAATAATAGCAGAACGAATCACTTCTGATATATATGTTCCATAGTTAATGGCAAGGCCAATAATACCTGCGGTCATAGAACCCATTGAAACCTTAAAATCTGATATACCAATAATTGCTGCAAAAATTTCTATAAACAAAGGCATTACATAATAGATGTATACCATCTGAACCAATAATGGTGTTCCTCTAATAAATTCTTGAAAAATAATAATGACATGATTCAGTGCTTTCTTTTTTGAGACTCTTCCCAAAGCAAGAATAAAACCAAAAACAATTGCAAATAAAAAACCTACTATAGTTGTAATAACAACAATTTGTAAGGCCTCACCTAACAATTTTGGAAGCAATTCTACTATAGCTTTAGAAAAATTTAAATTTTCAAGTACTTTCATACCTGCCACCTCCTAATTGTTATTTATTTAAAACACGTGCCAAAAATTCTTTAGTTCTATCATTTTTAGGATTCGTAAACATTTCAACAGGAGAGCTGTCTTCTACTACATATCCAGAATCCATAAATATAACTCTGTCTGCAACATCCTTCGCAAAACCCATTTCATGGGTAACTACCGCCATTGTCATTCCTTCATCTGCCAATTCTCTCATTACATTTAAAACATCCCCTACTAATTCAGGGTCAAGGGCAGAGGTAGGTTCATCGAATAACATAATTCTAGGTTCCATTGCAAGTGCACGAGCAATAGCTACACGCTGTCTTTGCCCACCTGATAGTGTTTCAGGATAAACTTTTGCTTTGTCTGCAAGGCCAACCTTCTTTAAAAGTTGCATTCCTTTTTCGTGTGCTTCTTCTTTATTCTTTTTTAATATGTGTATAGGCGCATAAGTTACATTATCAATTACCGTCATAAACGGAAAAAGATTAAAATTCTGAAAACACATACCTACACTTTGCCTATAGGTTCTAACATTAAATTTATGTTTTAAAATGTTTTCTCCATTATAAATAATTTCTCCGTCTGTTGGCACTTCCAGCAAATTTAAGCATCTAAGTAGTGTACTTTTACCAGACCCAGAAGGGCCTATAAGAACAAGAACCTCACCCTCTTCAATGGAAATATTAATATTTTTTAAAACCTCAAGGTCGCCAAATTTCTTTTGTAATTTTTTAACTTCTAATAGTGGCATTATAATCACTTCCTTTAATTTTGTAAGCAGTTACCTTAAAAATAAATACTGCAGGTATTTATGAAGGAAATGCTGATTTAATGTACTCAAAATCAATTTGCAAAAAATTTGTCGTTTCATAGCATTTTATTGCATTAAATGCCCTTTACACTCCATTTTTTGCCGCTAAACCTAAATTTATTTTTTGATATTTGAATTAATCAGCATTTCCCTAGATCACCTGCAGTATTTTTGATGTAATTTGCTAATTACTCAGTCTTTGTGTTAATATCATGGGTACGTTCCTCATTTGTAATCATATGAAGCTTTGGATCTAATTTGTAATCTTCAAAAACTTTATCAATAAAACCTTCATCTCTAAGTTTAGCCACAACAGCATCTACTTCTTTCATAAACTCAATATCATCAAAATTAACTGATGGTGCAATTCTTCCAATTGTTGATTCATCATCTGTATAATTTTCTGCCATCTTTAATCCTTTTACAGCATCTGGAGTATTTGCAAAAAGATTTTCCAGAACGGTGGAATCAGTTAAAAATCCGTTTATCTTGCCATTTTGTAAAGCAACTATGGATTCTGACTGGTCTCCAGTTGCACGAGCTTCTTTAATTAACCCCTGTTCCTTCCAGCCTTCTACAGATGTTTGCCAAACAGTACCTGGTGTATAACCAATAACCGTTGAACTTGAGTCAAAATCTTCTATGCCATTAATTGATCCCTCAGATGGAACCAAAAGACCACCGCCCTGTGTATACCAAATTTCGCCGAAGTAAATTTTTTCTGCACGGTCTGCTCTAATATACATACAGTCAGCAATAATATCTATTTTGTCTGAATTCAAATTTAAAATCAGTTCAGAAAAAGGAATAAGCTCCATTTGTGTCTTTTCAATGCCAAGCCTTTTTGAAACTTCTTTAATAATTTCGGCATCAACGCCTGAAAATTCTCCGGTAGCCTGGTCAATGTAAGCAAAGGGTGCATCCCCTGATGAACCAACTAATAAAGTACCTTTTTCTCTTAATTCGGTTAGCTTTTCACTTGGAACACCATCTTTAGAAAATGAATTATCATATTGTTTTTCTGCTGAAGCGGCACTACTTTCTTCTTTGGCTGGAGTTGCAGAAGCTTCCTTTTTTTCTGCACCACATCCACTTAACATTGCAATTGATAGAACTATTGATATTCCTAAAGATAACATCCTAACCTTTTTACAATTAAATTTTTTCATACCATTTCCCCCTTTTTTTGTTAATACAAAAAGGAGCACAACGTAATAACGTGTGCCCCTTTGCATTATTAATTTTTGCTATAATTTTTTAGTAGTAAGCAGAAAGACAAACTAGTGTGCATTCGCATAAGCTACGTCATTTATGCCTTTCTGTTGTTTACTATGTTAGTGATTCTAGCAGATGTGTTTACATTTAGCAATAGGCTAAAAAACACATTTCGATGTTCACTTGCACAATTCAAAGATTTTATATGTTTTAAATTTTCCACCGAACCTCTGCTTTGTCGTAACCCACCAGAATTTTTTCGATGACTTCTGCGGCAACTTTTTTCTTTTCCTCAAAAGCAAGAGATTCAAAATCAAACTGTTTTTGTTGAAAATCCGTTTTATTTTCCCCGATTTCTGCTAAGCACAAATTTTTTTCTTCTTGGAGCTTTTTTATTTTTTCATTCAAATATTGTATCGGTATATCATCACTTTGGGTAATTGCTTCAATCAATCTGGAAATTTTCTTTTCAATTTCTAAAACCTTTTCACTTAAATCTAACTCCTTTTCCTCTGCACTATGCTCGCAAATTTGCATTTTAGGAAACATTCTTTCTATTTCTTTCTTTACTTCTAATTCCAGATATTGGATGGACACCCCAATTTTTTCATTGCAAATATGATAGTTCGTTCTTCCGCTGCATATAAGGTATTTTTTCCCTTTAGCAAATACTATTTTTAAACTATAACCACAATTACTGCACTTTAACAAACCAGAAAGCCAAGTGTACTTACCCTTTCCCTTATTAGGAACTTGCTTATTTTCATCAAGCTTTTCATTACATCTAAGCCAAAGTTGTGATGATATAACCCCTTCATGAAGAGAAATTGCAAAAAATTGTTTATCTTCTTGATGATATTTTTCTCCTCCCCTATCTCGTTTTCCCACAAGCATCCCGCCGTGTATTCCGTCAAATTCTGTATATGGGCTTTTTATTTTAATTCCTTTTGTGAGTATATATGAGTACAAATCAAAATCACACCGTGCATAAATTGGGTTATGTAATATGCGAGAAACCGAAACGCTATCCCAAGCTCTTCTTTTACCGCAAGGAATTTTTTCTTCAGTCAGGCATTTTGCTATGTCCCCTAAACTTTTGCCTTCTTCCAAATATAGTGGATAAATTTTCTTTACTATTTCAACATCTTCATTTGCTTGAAGCGTGGATATCTTTTTACCGTTTAATATATCCTTTTTTATAGAAAATCCAAAGGGTGCTGGGCCTCCTACCCACGTACCATTTTGCAACCGTGCATAATAGTTATCCTTAATGCGTTCAGCTATTGTTTCCCTTTCTAACTGTGCAAAACTCATTACAATGTAAAGCATTGCTCTTCCAATAGGTGTACTGGTGTCAAACTTTTCATTTATGGATACAAATTCTACTCCATACTCTTTTAAAATTTCCCATACCGCACCAAAGTCTGCAATGGAACGGCTAAAACGGTCTATGCGGTAAACCACAATTTTTTCTATCTTTCCAGCCCTTACTTGTTCCATCATACGCTGAAATTCGGGACGCTTAATATTTTTCCCCGAAAAGCCTTTATCAATATAAACATTAACTGTATTATCTGTTTCAGCCTTGCATTTTTCAATTTGTGTTTCTATAGAAATGCTGTCCTTTTTATCTACCGACTGTCTGGCATAGATAGCAACCATTACCTACACCTCTTGCTTTTATTTCTTTCTACTGCAAGTTTTCTACAAATTCTATGTAATGTTTCATTAATTACTTTCTCTTCTAATTCCTCATTTTCATAATTTGGTCTTATGTGTTTAATCTTCATAAAATCACACCCTTTAACATTTTATGAAACAGAAAACTTTATTACCACTTTTTCACCTATTCTTGCATGTATCATCTACTGCAATATTAAAAAGCTAGGTTTTACATCATATCCAGCCCATCAACGTCCCATTGAACTGTATAGTATCCTACATCCTGGGCAGCTTCAATAACTTTGTTTTCATATTCGCCAAAGGGCGGTCTAAACAACTCCATTTCATACCCTGTAAGGGCAAATACCTTTTCATGCGTATCTTTAATTTCCTTTTCTATCTGCTCCTTGCTAAGCTGGCTCATATGAGGGTGTGTAGAAGAGTGGTTGCCCAAATCATGCCCAGCCATGGCTATTTTCATAACCTCTTCGGGGTAATCATCCACCCAATAACCACACATAAAAAATGTGGTTTTAACTTCATTTTCTTTAAGAATACGCAATAATTCGTCAGTGTCATCCGCACCCCATGCCGCATCAAAGCTTATTGCCACCTGCTTATTTTCTGTTTCAACGCAGTAGATTGGCAGCTTCCGCTCCGTTGCCGCAAATACCGAAAACACAGTCTTTGCCGTAGGTTTTACGCATGACATAAGTGCAAAAATGCCAACCACTGCCGCTACAGCAATGCATACCTTTCTTTTGTCTTTAAATATATTTTTCAAATTAATCACCTCAGCTTATGTATATTCACCCAAGGGTTTTCCTATTTCCCAAAAATCCCTTTATTATTATAAAGTTTGACTTACCAATTTTTTCCCCTTATAATATTATTAAAAATAGACAAAAGAGAACTTTCATATGAAAAATTTAAAATTTTTACGTAAAATATCGTCTATTGCAATGGTTTTCGTCATTATTTCAGCAACAATAGAACCTGCATTTGGCAACACAATATATAAAAGTGAGACTATACATAACATATCCGTAATTAAAACAATATTAGCTAATCGTGCTGAAAAACAAAAAGAAATTAACCTTAATGCTCTTTATTTAAAGGCTGTAGAAGACTCAAAAACCATTGAGCCAGAAGAGATTTTGCCTGTTGTTCCCATTTGCCGATGTTCTTCGACCTGCATATACATACGATATATCGGACGCCAGTATTACAGATGTTTTTTTGACACAGGCTAATGATGAATACCTCAGCTGGTTTAACAGTAATACACATGGTCCTATGAAGATTCTGCTTTTCCATGGACAAGACTGGGCAGATAACGGTACAGAATACGGTATTTCGGAATCTATTATAAAAAAAGGCTCGGATGCAGAGGTGGCATACACCCTTACATCCGAGGAATTTTAAAATCCATAACAAAATAATATCTATAGGGGCTATTAAATATCGTCCCTATTTTTTTGTTGTTTAATAATATAGTCTACAATCTCGTCAGAAAACATCTTATCACTTTCCACCACTAATCCATTTTTATCACAAGCCAAAAACTGTTTAAGCTTATGTGGAAAAATGGCAATATCCGCCTCTTTAAGCATAGGTAAATCAAAATCACTATCTCCTGCGGCAAAAATAATTTCTGGATTTTTAAGCTTTCTTATTCGTTGTAATGCTGTTCCCTTATTAAGTTTTTCTGGAAATATGTATACCTTACTTCCGTTGTTAAAAACACTTACTACTGACAAATCCAAGCTAGTCTCTAGCATATTTCTTGTTGAAGGAACATCGTTGCTTTTCGTAAAAACGAACAGCCCATCAACCTTTCTCACCTCAAAATATGTATTTGCGTCATTTTCAAGTAGTTGCATTCCAAGGGCTAGTTGTTCTTGGGCATTTTCAATTATTACTAATGACTCATTATACCAATCTTCATCAATTTTGTTGTTACGAAGCAATATCCCTCCGTTTGCCACTAATGCACATTCAACCCTCCATTTTTCACTAAAGCATATTCGTCTGTATTGTTCCAGCGACCTTGTTGTAAGGGGAATAAACTCCATTTCATCTTTTATTTTCTCTAAAAGCATATGTGCTTTTGATGTCATAAAGGATAATTCCTTACCATCTTTTGTTTCCACCAAAACAATATCTTTTCCAATATTATGCTTATAGGAATAAATAAGTGTATTATCTAAGTCTGATAAAAATATTTTCATACTATCTCCTTATAAAAAACAAGTTCCTAACCAATTATATGGCAGGAACTTGTGTGTTTAATTTTATTTTTTGCCTACAATTGCCTTACGGATAATATCTACAGGAATAATTGTAAATGCAAGTAAAACAACTACAATCCATTCGTTTGCAACCAAACCGTAGCATCTAAGTATATCGCCGCCAAAATCTGTCATAATTACCTGTACAACAATAATAAGCAATATAACCTTCCAGAAGCCATGGTTTTTGCTGATATTGTCAAACAAATTAATTTTGTCAGTTCTTGCATTAAAGGCGTTAAATGCCGCAATAAAAATATAGAAAGTAAAGTACCCAGTAAGCAAATACTTTGAAGTCTCGTCTCCTCTAAACCAGCTATTGCTAATGGGTGAAAGCAATAAGAAAAGGCTTAACGCAAATATCCATAAACTTCCTGTTAAAATGGAACTCATCATTTCCTTACTGATAATGCTTTCATCACGCTTTTTAGGCTTTTCACGCATAAAACGCTTTAAAGCCGGTTCGCCGCCAAATGCCAGTGCTGCCAGAGTGTCCATAACAAGGTTTACCCATAAAATCTGAATAATTGAAAGAGGACTCTCCATACCCAAAAGCGGTGCGGCAAAAGAAATAAGCACTGCACTTACATTGATTGTAAGCTGGAAAATAATAAATTTTCTTATGCTGTTAAAAATAGTTCTGCCATAAAGTATCGCTTTATCAATGGAGCTAAAGTTATCATCCATAATAACAATATCACTGGCTTCCTTAGCAACCTCTGTTCCACCACCCATTGCAAAGCCCACGTCAGCTTTCTTTAATGCAGGAGAATCGTTAACACCATCGCCTGTCATCCCTACTACCAAACCTTGTTCCTGTGCAAGCCTAACAAGTCTGCTTTTGTCACTTGGCAGCGCTCTGGAAACCACTCTTATGCTTTCAATTTTGCTCTTAATTTCGTCATCACTCATGGCGCCAAGTTCATCAGATGTAAGCACAATGTCGTTTTCGCCTTGAATAATTCCGGCTTCCTTGGCAATGGCAACCGCTGTATCCTTTCGGTCTCCTGTTATCATAACAACCTGAATGCCTGCATCCTGCACTTCTTTGATTGCAATAGCAGATTCAGGTCTTACCTCGTCACGTATACCTATTACGCCAACCAAAGTCCATTCCCCTTCTGGCAGTGCGTCATCTTTAATATGCTCTTTTGAAACAGCCAACGCAAGAACACGTATTGCTCTTGCGGCAAGCTCGTTAATTCTCTCTTCAATGGCAACTTTATTTGTAAGGGCAACGGCATTACCGTTTTCATCATAATATTTTGTACATTTTTCAATGATTTTTTCAGGTGCACCCTTAATTAATGTTAATTTTTGTTCTCCCTCAAGCTCTACCGAGGTAGCAGAATATTTATTTGAGCTGTTAAATGGTATAGATGAAATTTGGGCAACATTTGTTGTTGAAGCATGGCGTGATTTTGCAGCATAAGATAAGACTGCTCTTTCTGTTGCGTTTCCGCCAATTATCTTCATTTCATTGCCCTGGCCTGAAACCACAGCATCACTGTTGTTTTGAATGCTCATGGAAAGTACTTTGCCAAGTTCACCTACAACCTTATCGTAACTGTCATACATATCCGCTTTTCCATCCACAAAGATAACTGCTTCAAGCTGACCTTTTGTAATTGTTCCAGTTTTATCACTAAAAAGAATATTTAAACTGCCTGCGGTTTCTATACCAGATATTTTTCTTACAAGCACGTTATCTTTAAGCATTTTGCCCATGTTAAGTGCGGATACAAGGGCTATCATAAGGGGTAAACCCTCTGGCACAGCCATTACAATAATAATAACCGCCAGCATAACCGCCTCTACAAGGTCGTTAACTATAGTCATCCAGTTAGAGCAATACGCCGCTATCTGCACCATATCAAAGCCATTGTGTATTACAATGCGCTGAAACAAAAATGCAATGGCAATTGCAACGCCACCAATATAGCCAAACTTGCTTATTCCGCCCGCAAGACTACTAAGCTTTACCTTTAACGGTGAATCTCTTTCATCCTCGCATTGTAACTCGCTGGCTATCTGCCCGTAAACTGATTTATCACCTACGGTAGAAACCTGCATAATTGCGTTCCCACCACATACAACCGAACCCCTAAACACCTTGTAGTTATTCAAAAAATCCATGGAAGAGTTCTGGTCAATATAATCATCCGGCATAACACTTTTGCTTGCCTCTTTGCTTTCGCCGTTAAGCACAGACTGGTCAACCTTAATGTTGCCGTCAACAATAATACCGTCTGCCGGAATTTTATCTCCCAACTGCAAAAGAATGCAGTCATCAACTACAATATCATTTATTGGAATTTCAGCAATGTCTCCGTTCCTATACACCTTGCAGTATATTCTTGATGCTTCCTCTTGAAGCTTTTGGAAAGCATTTTCATTTCGATATTCAGAAAAAGTTGAAACAAATGTTGCTAAAATTACCGCAACGGCAATTCCTAGAGACTCATACCATTCCGTTTGGCCAAGGAATGCAAATATTATATTAATTATAAGTGCCACACACAAAATTTTTATCATCGGGTCGCCAAAGTTACCCAATAGTTTGCTCCAAAAACTCTCTGTTTCATGCTCCGTAAGGCAATTATCCCCGTATTTTTCTTTTGATGCCTGTACCTGTGCATCTGTCAATCCAAAATTTTTCATACATACTCCTCTTAATTAAAACAGCAATACCGTTATGGGCAAGGTTTAAAACCAAGCCCATTCGGTTGCCGTTTATACTGTTTATTGGTATCTTGCTGCAAGCTGACCAATTCCTATATCAGTTGTACCTTGACCAATAGCGTTAAATTTCCACTCGCCATTATGTTTATATATTTCGCCAAAAATCATAGCTGTCATGCCACTGTAGTTTTCTGTTAAATTGTACTTTAATAACTCAGTGTTATTTCTTGCATCAACTAAACGGCAAAATGCATTGCCAATCATACCAAAATGCTGTTTTCTCTTATCTGCCTGATAAATATTAACAACAATTATAACCTTGTCATACTGTGATGGAATATTAGCCAAGTCAACTACAATCTGCTCATCATCACCGTCACCAGCGCCTGTTAAATTGTCGCCCATATGTATAACGGTGTCACTTTTGTGTCTTAAATTTCCAAAATAAACGATATCCTCTTTCCCTGTAAACTTTCCGTCCTTTAACAGTATTGCAGACGCATCACAGTCAACATCTGCCTGCTTAGAACCAAAAAGGCCTGAAAGCATACCACCACCTGATTGCTTAACCTCATCCCAGCCAAGACCAACTATAACACGGCTTAAACCTGCATTTTCTTTTGTTAAACTAACCTTCTGTCCTTTTTGTAAGCTAATAGACATTACGCCTCGTCCTCTCTTTAGTCGGTTTCAACACCATAATTTGCACAAAGTGCGGCTAACCCGCCTTGGTACCCACTGCCAATGGCGTTAAATTTCCACTCTCCGTTGCTTTTGTAAAGCTCGCCAAATACAGCCGCAGTTTCAATAGAAAAATCCTCGCCAAGGTCGTACCTTACAAGTTCTTCTCCCTTTGCTTCGTCAACAATACGAACAAATGCATTGGAAATCTGTCCAAAATTTTGTCTGCGTGTTTCAGCATCGTAAATAGTGACTGCAAAAACTATTTTTTCAATGTTATCTGGCACCTTTGATAAATCAATTTTAATCTGCTCGTCATCGCCATCGCCTGCACCTGTAAGGTTATCCCCTAAATGCTGTACCGAACCACTTGGATGCACTAAATTACCGAAAAACACAAAATCTTCAGGCTTGCTTACCTTGCCATTTTCTGTAATTAAGAAAGCTGCAGAGTCCAAGTCGAAACTTCCGCCTGTATCAAAACGATTAATGTCCCAGCCTATACCAACAACCAATTTTTGTAATCCTGGATTTCCTTTAGTTAAACTAACTTTTTGACCCTTTTGTAAACTAATCGGCATTTTTTATCCCACCTATCTCAAATTTTTTAACCTACATTTACGCCATAATTTCTGCATAATGCCGCAAGTCCGCCTTGGAAACCACTGCCAATAGCATTAAATTTCCACTCTGTGCCATGCTTATATAATTCACCAACAACTACCGCTGTTTCAATTGAGAAATCTTCCCCCAAATCGTACCTTATAAGCTCTGTGTTTGTTGATTCATCCATAATACGAATATATGCGTTAGAAACCTGACCAAAATTCTGTCTTCGAACTTCTGCATCATAAATAGTTACAGTGAATGCAATTTTAGTTATGTTTGCAGGAACTTTTGCAAGCTCAACCATTATCTGTTCATCATCCCCGTCGCCCTCGCCTGTAAGGTTGTCCCCCATTTGAACTACTGCTTCGCTGTTATGTTTCAAATTGCCATAGAAAACAAAGTCTGTATCAATTCCAACCTTTCCACTATCGGTAATCAAAAAAGCTGCTGCATCAAGGTCAAAATCTGCTCCGCCGTCATATTTGTTTGTATCCCAGCCAAGGCCAACCATCAATTTCTTTAATCCTGGGTTTCCTTTAGTTAAATCCACTTTCTGTCCTTTTTGTAAGTTAATAGGCATATTATTTCCCTCCATTTTGGTTTTTATAATAATTATTTACATTTTATCTTTTAGCTATACCATTTTCATTGTACAGCTTATCAAACTCTTGTTTAATTGCATTAAGTCTTAATTTATCATCTTCTCTTTGCTTCTTTGCATTTTCCTGTATCTGCTTAGTCTCTTCAATGCCGGTAACAATAGTTCTCCAAGTTGTTTCAAGGGTTTCTATCTTCACGGAACTTCCTGAAGCAAGCTGTGCCGTCATTTTAGACTGCAAAGCAGTGTTTTGAGCATTTTTAATCAACATTTCGTTAGTTTTTGCATCAAGAGCCGCCATAGCTTCCGCCTGAACACGCTGCCTTTTAAGTAAAATTGCCTGTGATAACGCCTGTTTAAATATAGGTAATGTAATAATAAATGCGGAATTTATTTTACGCACAAGGTTAAGGTTACTAAACTGCATTGTTTTAATCATTGGGATTGACTGCAACGCAACATTTTCTGCAACACGTAAATCCTGCACTCTAAGCTCCAACATTGTTTTTGCTTGCTCCAAACCACTTACTTCAAACTGAATTGAATTATCCCCTGTGGTTTCAAGTTCTGTTCTTCGCTGTTCAATGTAGTTATCCAGCTCTCCAATGCCTTGTTCCCCTGCCAAAATATAGCTAACCAAAAGGTGGTAATATCTTACGTTTGTTTGAAACATTTCCTCAAGCTTACGGTTAGACTGTTTTATTTCATCCTCATACTGCTTAAGCTTAACATATATTTTGTCTACTTCTTCGCCCATGGTATGATATTTAGCTAATATTTGATCTAGCTGTTTTTTCATATTACTAAAAAGTTTTTTAAATAAGCCAGGGTTTTCTTTTATTTCTTCTATATCAAACTTGTCCATAATTTTTCCAAGCATTACAAGCATTTCGCCAGAATCATTAATCTGGCTCATGTTCATACTGTTAAGAATAACGTCTGAGCATTTTGATATTTCCTCTGCCGCTTCCCCTCCAAAGGATACTATTGTCTCAGGGTCGCTTACGCAAATTGTACTTACCAAGGCATCAACCTCTGCAGAGTTTACAAGCTGCGCAACCATTTGTTCTCTATCTGTCTTAATATTGTAGTTATCTACTACCTCAACTTGATTTGAATCTGCCGTCGCTTCCTGTGTTGCAGATGCATTTTTGCTAAAATCTAATCCCACTTCTATCTTCCCCTCCTAAACAATTTACCAGCAATACTTTCTGCCTGTTTTTTTACTGATTTGAACTCGGGTACATTCAAATCGTATATATATTCACCTATTTGATGTTCAACAAACAGTGAATTCTCAAAATATCTTTCTGCCCCTTGATAACCTGTTGGAATAAACATAGCAATGTCAAACCCAAGTATATTCAGGTATGCTACCAAAATGCTATCCTCGATGGTGCACATACTTTCCGTTGTATTTATAATAATTACCTTTGGCACATCCTTGGTAAAGTCCATTTTCTGTATCAGTCTAAGCAAATGTTTGTCCAAATTAAGTGCAGTTGCAACTATTGTGTACTCTGCACCATTTGTAAATGTTCCTCTTATTATTCTACTGTCAATAAGTTCTTGCAGTTTGTCCAGCATATAATCCTGCATATCCTCACGCATAAACGAATACTGGTAGGAAGGATGGCCTTTAATTTTCTGCGCTAAAAGCTTCCCATTTTTTAAAAATAAAGGTGCATGTTGCTTAACTGGGTTAAAATCAGTTCCCTGAATATACGGAAAACTTTTTATAACAAAAGTGTCATCGTTAATCAAACTTGAAATTTCATTCCAATAAGCGTCCTTACCATTAGGCACACCACTGATTTTAGAAAAAATAACAGGCATCATCACCCTGTCATCAAGGGTTTCAAAGTTAGGTCTGTATTTAGCCTCCTGCGGCCACAAAATTTTAATTTCCTCATAGGTAGTTTGTAATGAAATTGGCATGGCTTTTATAAACTGCCTGTTTCTGTACACACCTGTATCTTGATACAGTATGGTGTCAAGTTCACGCTCTGCATTATATGCAACCGTTCCAAAACGCACGCTGCTAATTTCCGTTGGAAAATCCTCCTGCGGCAGAGAATTTTCAAATTTTTTCTCATATAAAAACTTATCTGTAACACTGCATTGTGTTGCTAAATCGGGGCAAATTATAAGCACATCTACAGGCAGTTTTGCCATAAGACGTATAAAGTATGCTTCATTTACACCCTTGCAACCACCATAATGTACCAGTGTTGGTGTACTATGAACCTGCCAGCTTTCAAAAAGTTTAGGCACATACCTATTTATCCAACAAAGAAAAATAACCGCCCTGTTGCTAAGCTTTTGCAATGACGTTTCCTTATCCTCTTCCATAATGCTTATAAAGGATAACCTTGCATATTTTTCGAGTTCCTTGTTTCGTTGGAAATTAATATTTTCCACCATATCTTTAAGCATTTGTGCTGTATTTAAATAATTTTTTCTCTTAATGCTTTGCACCTCAAGGGCATCTGGCATAGCAATACCATTTTCAATGATTACAACAACCCTGTTTTTACTTTCAAGCTTAAGCTTCCATTTTAAAAGTTCATTGTAATAGGTTGCCTTCTCCTCTGCACCCATAACCCTTGCAAACAGGTTATACAAAAATCTGCTGTCTGTTCCACGTTCGTTCTGGCTTTTAACAGAATCTGAAAATACGTCACCAAAAAGCCATGTATTTGTATTCACTGTTTTTTGTGGCTTTTCAACTTCAATTTTAGGTAGCGACTGTTCTTCATTTTTTCTTTGCTGCATTTGAGAAACAGAAAAGTTTGCCGGAAATCTGCTACCTTTAATATTAATCAAGGTGGAAATTTCTGATTTCGGGTCTAGCTTTAAGTATGCGCTATCCCCATCACATTGCAACAAAAGTATGTCGCACCCGGCCCTAGATAAAATGCTTAAAACCTTTAACTCGTAAACGGATACAATTCCCTCGTACAATATTTTAGGAAACTTTTCCTTGCCAAGTTGATTTAATATACGCTCAAATTTATAATAAAACCAGCACATAAACTTTATGTAGGCATTTTTAAGCATATTCTCTGTTTTACCTTGCAGTTTCATTTGGTCAAGTTCGTTATGCATTGCCTCTGCAATGCATCGCCTTTGCCCCGCATCAAGCCTTGGCAACCATTTTTTTATAGAATTTTCAAAAAAAAGCCTGTCCATCGTAAAATTTAAGCCCATAATTTCCTCATAATAGGAAAGCTGTCGCTCATCTGGGTTCGGTATCTTACCCTTTATATATAACCCATTCTTCACCACTTCCTGCAAATATGTACGCAAGAAATTGTCAATTTCCTCATTAAACGTTACTAATCTGCAAAAATATGTCGCATTATTATTACGTAGTGCCCCATCTACAAAGTATTCATCTGTTTTGTTCAATTCCGCACGCCCAAACATAGTTTTTTATTCTCACTTTCCTATATTTTTCTGCCAAAATTTCGGTTTAGTGCATAGCCAAACATACATCCAAGTATTCCACCAATCATATGTGATAAATTGGATATGTTGTCCTGAACGAATACACCGCTATAAAGCTGACCACCTATATATATTATTGCCACAATAACAAAAGTAAGTGGTATTTTTCCGTTTTTCATACTTGTAATTGATGAAAGAAGTATAAGGGCAAACACCACACCACTTGCCCCAAGTAACCCTGTTGAAAACATAATAACATTAACAATGCCTGTAATAATTGCTGTAAAAAATATTATAACTGCCATATTCCAACTGCCATATTTCTCCTCCAGCAACGGGCCAACAAGCAAAATAAAAATTATATTTCCGCTAAAGTGACTCCAATTTGCATGACCAAAAACATGACATATAAGTCGTATGTAGAACAAAGGGTTTGTCATTGATGAACGGTATACGCTAAAAATCAGACTATTGCTTCTTCCGCCCGTAAATATATTCAGCGCATAGGCAATAAAAGAAATAATAACAAAGGTTAAAATTACAGGTGAATTAAAATGAAATTTACTGGTTATTTTCATCTTTCATACCCCAATCATATCATAATTTATTGCAACTAAGAACCACTGATTTAATATAATCAAAAAATCAATCCATATTTCCAAAATTAAAAAATCCTTTTTCCTATGTTTACATTATAACATATTACTGGCATTTGTCATCATTTATTGCCCTATTATGACAATATTAAAAGATTCTTAAGCTTTTCTTTTTAACAATATTTATTGTATAATAGTATGTATAATTACTTAACAAATATTTTGTATCAATTTTTCAAACTATACACCGATACAAAAAAATGGTATAATATTAAGATTACACTAAACTTGAAGGGTGACTATAGATGTATAATATTTCGGCTGAATTTAATAAAAAACACCACTGTTCCCATATTATAAACTCAGAAAATGCTGCACCCTATACCGTTGGTGCACTGTTATATTGCCCAGCTTTAAACATAAAAGTAATAGATATGCTGCTACACAAATCTGTAGCGCACCCCTTTTCATTGGCACTTTGCCTTGAGGATTCTATCAGCGACAGTGCAGTGTGTGCAGCAGAAGAGCAAATTGTGCATACATTTAGAAAAATTTTTCAGTTATTGGCAAGTGAGCAACTTATAAAATCTGCGCTTCCACAAATTTTTATTCGTGTACGCAGTGCGGCTCAAGCAATAACTCTTTTTAACAAAATAAAACCTTATCAAAGCCTTTTATCTGGGTTCATACTGCCAAAATATTCTTTAAACTGTGCTGCGGAATACAACAAAAGCATTTTGGAAATAAACAGTATGGCTAATAAAAAGATATATATGTTACCCATTATAGAAAGCAGTGACGTGATAAACCTTAGCACCAGACACAAAACACTTACTCGTATTAAAAACCATGTAGATACCATGGCGGATTATGTTTTAAATGTACGAATTGGCGGCAATGACTTTTGCAAACATTTCGGCATACGCCGTAGTTTCGATGAAACCATTTATGATATATTACCAATAAGTAATATTTTAAGTGATATACTAACTGTATTTTCTATGGATTACGTAGTTTCTGGACCTGTGTGGGAGTATTTTGACAGCCCTAATGGTGAGTGGTCAGATGGATTAAAAAGAGAAATAAAACGGGACAAGCTTAATGGGTTCATTGGCAAAACTGTGATTCACCCAAACCAAATTGAAATTGTAAACAATTGCCTTAAAGTAGAAAAATCAGATTTTGAAGATGCTATCAGCATACTTAACTTTAAAAGTGACCATCTTTTGGTTGCAAAAAGCAATGACGGTAAACGTATGAACGAGATTAAAACCCACACTAAGTGGGCACAAAAAACTGTTGTATTAGCGAACATTTACGGAGTAAAATAATGAAAATTTATGATAAAAATCAGCTTGTAAGTTTAGCAAAACGTGATAATAATACAAAGCGCACATACCTTTTGGTTAACCCTCTTCAAGGCAAGCACATACCTGTTTCTCCTAAAAATGCTTTTGATGTTTTTAAAGATTTAGCCCAAAGGCTTTATGCGAAATATCCAAATGAAAGACTTCTGCTAATAGGCTTTGCGGAAACTGCAACCGCAATTTGTGCAGCAGTTGCAACCTTTGCACCAACAGATATTTATTTTTTACAGACCACACGTGAGTTTTTTCACAACACCGAATTTCTATATTTTTCCGAAACCCACAGCCATGCTGTGGAGCAAAAACTAGTTAAAACTAATTTCGAAAAGTATTTGAATTCCAGTGACCGAATAATTTTTGTTGAAGATGAAGTAACCACAGGCAACACCATATTAAATGCCATAAATGCAATTAAAGCAGAATATAAAAACAAACCCCTTAAATTCGGGATTGCGTCCATATTAAACAGTATTTCTGATGAACGCACTGCCCAGTTTAAGGCTTGTGATATTGAGTTTACATATCTGCTTAGCATTACTGATACAGACTACACAGAGAAACTTGATAATTTTAATTTTAACCAAAATGCTCAGCACTCATTTGAAAAAGCTCCGTTTTCCTCCATGACTGAATGGGAAATTGCAAACAAGGCAGACCCTCGCATAGGCACTTTAAATACTGATTTTATAGATAAATGCAGTTTCCTTGCATCTAAAATTTTAAGTGACCTTGGGTCTAGTGGGAAAAATAAAACCGTACTTGTTTTAGGTTCCGAAGAATTTATGTTCCCTGCTCTTTTCACTGCAAGGAAAATTGAAGAATACTGCAATTGCTCTGAAGTGAAATTTCATGCAACCACACGCAGTCCTATTTTACCCAGCGAAGATGATAACTACCCTCTTTTTTCAAGGTATCAGCTTAAAAGCTTATACGATGATGAACGAACTATATATGTATACAACCTAAAAAAATATGATAAAGTTATTGTTATACATGATTCGCCAACAACTAATAGTGAAGGTATAAATAGCCTTGTTGCCGCACTTCGTGCTAACCAATGCAACGATATTACAATTTATAAGTGGAGTGATTAAATGCAAAGCTCATATAGTACAAATGATGTAACCCTGTTACTTAAAGATATAACAGGCATGGTAACACCTCTTGAAACAAAGCAAAGGGAGGCTCTAATACAAAAGGGTACTCACTACTGCGAAATGCTTCCTTTGGAATACCGTCCGTCACCAAAATATATTGAAGCCTACAATATTTCCCTTGAAAGTTATGCAAATCCCACTGCAAATGCAGTTTGTCAGGTATCGGAAAAAATATATAGGCTTAAAGGGAAAAGTACCGTTATTGTATCTCTTGCCCGTGCAGGCATACCAATAGGAATCCTTATTAAGCACTATCTTGATAAAAAATATAATCTGTGTGTACCTCATTATTCAATATCCATAATACGGGAACGTGGAATAGACACAAATGCCATAGATTATATATTAGAACGCCACACCCCCACAGACATACAGTTTGTTGACGGCTGGATTGGCAAGGGTGCTATTCAAAACGAATTACGTGAGACACTTAAAGCCTATCCCCAAATCAATTCTGACCTTGCCGTACTTGCAGACCCTGCGAATATAACCGACCTGTGTGGTACCCACGAGGATATTTTAATTCCCAGTTCCTGCCTAAATTCTACGGTTTCGGGTCTTATAAGCCGAACTTTTTTGCGTGATGATATAATATCCCCATCCGATTTCCACGGTGCGGCATTTTATCCACAATTTAGTAATGAGGATGTATCTTATGAATTTATTAACGCTATAGAAAAACACTTTGATTTTTCCGCAATAGCACAAGACATACCCCGTGGAGTGTTGGGCATAACTGAGGTTGAAAATATTGCCTCCAATTTTGGCATAAACAATATAAATTTTGTTAAACCAGGCATAGGGGAAGCAACACGAGTGCTTCTAAGACGTGTACCATGGAAACTGCTTATAGCCCAAAAATGCCAAAACGACCCATTACTGACTCATCTTTTGCATTTAGCGGCCGAAAAAAATGTGCCAACGGAAGTTTATCCATTGCATAGCTATAAGGCATGTGGAATAATCAAAAATATGGCAGATATTTAAATATTTTTTTAGTCACTATGCTACTTATTTAGCCAATATTTTTATTTATATTTTCCTTCATTACTTACTATTTTTTGTAAATATGCTAAATTTTCTTTGTTCCGGGTATGCAATATTCCAAAAAACCTCATAATAGTAATAATTTACAGTTTCCTTAAATGTATTGCTTTTTGTGGTAAATCATAATAAAATTTAGTTAGGTAATAAACCTTGCCTAAAGGAGGTAATATTATGAAAAAATATATAAGAACTATAGTAATTGCAACTGTTGTTTGCCTTTCACTTGGGCTAATTACAGCCTGCAATAACAAAAAAGAAGAAACCTCTGCTCCTGTGGCTTCAGCAGAAACTAAAACTGAAACGAAGACTGAAGAAAAAGAAAATAAAGAGGACGTAACAAAGCCTGAAGATTCCACCACTGAACAGACAACTGAAAAGGAAAGCCTTGCAGTTGAGCTGGGTAATGACATGGGGCACAATCTTTCTGCCCTTTGGATACGTGCCACAGAAGAAGACGAATGGACGGAAATTGCATTGGAGAACAATATTTGGCAAACAGGCTACCTTATTCCAATCAAACTTGAAGCAGAAAGCATACCTAAACCCGAAAATGGGTGGCAGGTAAAGGTAGAATTCGCTGATGACAATACAACTCATATTTTTGAAAATGTTCTGCTTAACACAAAATCCTCTATTGTGCTTACAGAAGAGGGACCCGTATACTAAATACAAAAAGACCGTGAGAAATTCAAAACTCCCACGGTCTTAATCTTTGTTTACATTTCTGTTTTCACTGGCTCAATATTCCAAATTTCTTTTGCGTATTCTGCAATAGTTCTGTCACTGCTGAATTTTCCGCTTTTTGCAGTATTTATAATAGCCATCTTTGCCCATCTTTCTTTATCCTTATAAGCTTTATCCACCTCTGCCTGAGCTTTAGCGTAGGAAGCAAAATCTGCAAGAACAAAATACTCATCCGCGCGGCTTCCTCCCGTGCCATTAAGTAAAGAGTCATACAATTCCCTGAACATATCCATATTTTGAGAGAAAGCTCCATTAATAAACTGGGTAAGTACAAGCCTTACGTTTTGGTTCAGGTTGTAAATCATCCATGGGTCATAATTCCCTTCTTCATACTTATCTATTACTTCTTTGGCTTTCATACCGAAAATAAATATGTTATCTTCCCCAACCTCTTCACAAATTTCCACATTAGCACCATCAAGAGTCCCTACTGTTAACGCTCCGTTTAGCATAAACTTCATGTTACCTGTACCAGACGCCTCCTTACTTGCAGTAGAAATCTGTTCACTTACATCGGCAGCAGGTATAAGCTTTTCTGCCAGCGAAACCCGATAGTTCTCCATAAACACAACTTTAATTTTTCCCTTTATGCTCTCGTCTTTATTAATAACCTCTGCCACATTATTTATAAGTTTAATAATAAGCTTTGCTTTCCAGTAGCTTGCGGCACTTTTTGCACCAAAAATAAAAGTTCTTGGGGCAATGTCAAGGCTAGGATTATTCTTTAAGCGATTGTAAAGATCCATGATGTGCATAACATTTAACAACTGTCGCTTATATTCGTGTAGACGCTTTACTTGAATATCAAAAATTGATGTCGGGTCTATTTCAATACCATTTGTTTCCTTAATATATTTAGCCAAAGCCTCTTTGTTGCGATGCTTAACCGCCATAAATTCCTTTTGAAATTCAGTGTCCAGGGCATAAGGCATCAGTTTTTCAAGCTCTGAAAGATTTGTTGTCCATTTATTTCCAATTTTAGATGTAATTAAATCTGCAAGCTGACTATTTGCATGTAAAAGCCATCTTCGCTGGGTTATGCCATTAGTTTTGTTATTGAATTTTTCAGGAAAAAAGTCATAAAAATCCTTCAACTCCTGTTTTTTAAGTATCTCAGTATGCAATGCCGCAACACCGTTTACGCTATGACTTCCTGCAATAGCAAGATAGGCCATCCTCACATATCCATCTGCAACAATTGCCATCTTTCTTATTTTGCTACTGTCATCACCGTATTTTTCCATAAGTTCAATGCAAAAACGTCGATTAATTTCCTCAACTATCTGATAAATACGCGGAAGAAGTTTGCTAAAAAGCTCAATAGGCCATTTTTCCAGTGCTTCGCTCATAATTGTATGGTTTGTGTAAGCACAAACCTTAGTAGTTATATCCCATGCCTCATCCCATGGCAAGTCATTTTCGTCTATAAGCACACGCATAAGCTCCGCAACTGCCACAGTTGGATGGGTGTCATTAAGCTGAAACGCAACTTTTTGCGGCAACAGACTAAAATCTGTATGCATTTGCTTAAATCGCTGTATAACTCTTTGCACTGTTGCAGAAATAAAGAAATACTGCTGACGAAGGCGAAGTTCCTTGCCTGAATAATGTTCATCTGCAGGATAAAGCACGTCTGTCAGTGTATGTGCAAGCATTTGCTCCTCAAGTGCTTTTTGATAGTTGCCCTCATTAAAAGACTGTAAATCAAACTTGTTTATAGGCCTTGCATCCCATAAACGCAGTGTATTAACAGTGTTGTTTCCATAGCCAATAACAGGATAATCGTAAGGTACAGCCAACACTGACTGATAATTTTCCTGTTCAAAACGGTACTCACCATTTCCCTTTGCCACAGCCTTTACATTCCCACCAAATTTAACCTCCACAGCATATTCGGTACGTCTTATGCTCCATGGGTCACCGTTTTCAAGCCAGTTGTCGGGCTTTTCAATTTGGTTGCCATCATCAATTTTCTGCTCAAAAATACCATAGTGGTAACGAATACCACAACCATATCCAGGCAAACCCATTGTAGAAAGGGAATCCAGAAAGCACGCTGCAAGACGACCCAATCCACCATTGCCAAGGCCTGGGTCAGGCTCTGCCTCTTCAATGCTATTGTAGTTAATACCAAGTTCTTCAAATGCTTGCTTAACTGGTTCTAAAACCGAAAGATTTATTATGGCATTGCCAAAAAATCTTCCCAGCAAAAATTCCATAGAAAGATAATAAACCATTTTCACATCTTTTTCATAATATCCATCGTGGGTTTTAATCCAAATATCGTTTACTAATTCTCGTATTGAGAAAACGGCAGCCTGATAAATTTCGTTTTCAGAAGCATTTTCAAGTGTTTTCCTGTAAATAGTTTTAAGGTTTTCTGCAATCATGCTTTTAAATTGGTCTTTAGTAAAATCGAGTCTGTTCATATTACCATCGCCCTTTCATTTGTTCCATATTTTTGAAAACTTATGCTTAAAACTTCAGGGCTACGCCCACTGCTGCCGAAATTGCAATATAAAATAACGGATGCTTTTTGTATTTATTTGTTAAAAATACAAGTAACGCAAACCAAATTATCTGCTTATATCTAAGAACTTCTGATAGAAGTCCACTGATAGCATATGTGTCAAAGTCAAATATTTCCCCGATTATAAGGGTAATAGCAACTGCACCAAGCATACCCGATACTGCGGGGCGCAGGGTTGAAAAAAGATTTTGAACCATAACACTTTCAGAAAATTTTTTAAGAAAGTTTGCCACAATTATGATTATAATTATTGATGGTGTAATAAGCCCAAGGGTTGCCACCACCGCACCAATAATCCCGTAGTTTTGAAACCCTGCATACGTTGCCATATTTACCCCTATCGGCCCAGGGGTAGATTCTGATATGGCAATCATATCACCAACCATTTTATCTGTAAACCATGTATATTTATCTGACAGCTTAAAAAGGAATGGAAGCGTTGCCAGTCCTCCTCCTACAGCGAAAAGCCCTACCTTAAAAAATTCAAAATACAACAGTAGTAATTCACCTATCATTTTCCCTTCGCCCCCTTTATTGCGGGTAATAAAATACCTATTCCTCCACCAATAATAACAATGATTATAGGTGAAACCTTAAGGAATAAGGATGCTATTGAAGCTGATATTCCAACTGCAATGCTAAGCTTATCTTTAACTGTAGATTTCCACATTTTAATAACGGTGCTTAAAACCATAGCCGCAACAGCAACTCTAACTGCCGCAAATGCATTTTGAACAACTGCCATATCCGCAAATGTTGTAAGAAAGGTTGCAATTATAGAAATAATTATAAGGCTTGGAGTCACAAGCCCAAGGGTTGCAATTATACCGCCTGATATACCTTTCTTTTTATAGCCAATAAAAGTAGCTGTGTTTACAGCAATCACTCCTGGTGTACATTGACCAATCGCATAATAATTTAAAAGTTCATCCTCGGCTACCCATTTTTTTTTGTCAACCACCTCTGCTTGCAAAATAGGCAGCATTGTAAGCCCACCGCCAAAGGTACAAACGCCTATACGTGCAAAGGTAAAATATAAATCAAATAATAAATTCAAATAAATACGCCCTCTTCTTTGTTTTATGTAAAACATTTAAGATAATGACCTATGAATTATGCAAAATAGGCACCTCATAGGTCATTTTATGTTTAATTTTGCAGTTATTCCTCATCCTGACCTTGCATTTTGTTTGCCTGTTCGTTGGTAATAAGTGGGTCAACAAACACGTCTAAATCGCCATTAAGAACCGCATCAATTCTATAAACACTAAGTTTTATTCTGTGGTCGGTAACACGCCCATCAGGGAAATTGTATGTTCTTATCTTGTCACTTCTGTCGCCACTGCCAACCTGTGCTTTTCTTTCTGCTGATATTTCGCTGTCGTGCTTTGCCTGTTCCAACTCGTATAGCCTTGCAAGCAAAACCTTAAGCCCTTTTTCCTTATTTTTCAGCTGGCTTTTTTCATCCTGACAGCTTACTACAAGACCTGTTGGCACATGAGTTATACGCACTGCTGAATCTGTTGTATTTACACACTGACCACCGTTACCAGATGCACGGAAAACGTCAATACGCACATCGTTCATATTAAGGTTAACATCGACCTCTTCTGCCTCTGGAAGTACTGCGACAGTTACGGCAGAAGTATGTATTCTTCCACCACTTTCTGTCGCAGGCACACGCTGAACCCTATGCCCGCCTCTTTCAAATTTAAGCCTGCTATATGCACCCTGTCCGCTTATCATGAAAGTGATTTCCTTATACCCTCCAATACCGTTTTCATTGGAGCTTATCATTTCCGTTTTCCATTTTTTACCCTCTGCATAGCGTGCATACATTCTAAAAAGTTCCGCTGCAAAAAGTGCCGCCTCATCACCGCCAACACCTGCACGTATTTCCATAATAACATTTTTTTCATCATTAGGGTCTCTAGGCAAAAGCAATATCTTTATTTCATGTTTAAGTTCTTCAATTTTTGCTTTGTTTTCATTAAGCTCTTCCTTCACCATCTGTTTAAAATCGTCGTCAAGGCTTTCTCCAAGCATTTCTATAGCATCTGCAACTGCCTGCTTCGCATCTTTGTACTCTCTGTATTTTTCCACAACAGGCGTAATATCGCTGTACTCTTTCATAAGCTTACGCCACTGCGTTTGGTCTGCTATAATATCTGGGTCATTAACTCTGTCGCCCAAATCTCTGTATTTCATTTCAAGTTCTTCAATTTTTTCAAACATTTGTTTACCTCGCTTACACAATTTTCCCTAATACAACTCTGTCAAGACCCGCAAGGTCTTTTATAACTTCTATTTTCTCAAATCCCTCTGCCTTAAGTAAATTACTAACTGCAACCCCTTGGTCGTAACCTATTTCAAAAAACATCCATCCCCTTGCAGAAAGATATTTTTTCCCTTGAGGTATTATCTTTTTATAAAAATCTAAACCGTCATCGCCTCCATCTAAGGCAATCATAGGCTCATAATCCTTTACTTCAGACATAAGACCTTTAATTACGTTTTTCGCTATATAAGGTGGGTTTGACACTATTACATCAAATTGTCCATAATACTCTTCGCCTAATACCTCAAATAGATTGCTGTTTATAAACTTAATTCTGTCCAAAACTTTGTTTAGTGCCGCATTTTTCTTTGCCACTTCAATGGCATCATCACTTATATCCACCGCAATTGCATTGTTTATGCCATAATGCAAAAGGCTTATGAGTATGCACCCACTGCCCGTTCCTATATCCATAATACTGTTTATTTCGTTACTTTTTTTATATTCCAGTATCGTTTCCACCAAAATCTCAGTATCTGACCGTGGAATAAGCACCGCTTGTGACACCAAAAAATCCAGCCCCATAAACTGGCAACTGCCAATAATATACTGAGTTGGTATTCTTTTGGCTCTTTTATTAACCATATCCCAAAACTCTTCTGCCTCATTGTTATTAAGACAGTAATCGTTTTTGGTAAAAAGCTGAACCTTGGTAAATCCTGTTGCTTTCATCATAAAAAGCTTGGCATCTAGTTGATATTCGCCCGCACCTTCATTTTTAAGTTTCTGGCTTGCCTGCACCAACAAATCCTCTAATTTATTCTGGCTCATCCTCAAGCACTCCCTTCATTGCAGCAATAGCCGCTTCTATTTGGGAGCCGTCAGGCTCGGCTGTAGTAATCTTTTGCAGACACAGCCCCGGTGCACTAACAATTGGCACAAGTTTGCTTTCGCTTCTGCCTGCCCACTGTATAATTTCATAAGAAATGCCAGCTACAAACGGAACAAGTATAATTCTGCTTATAAGCCTTAATACAAGGCTATCTGTACGCACAAAAAAGAAAACAACCATGCTTATTACCATAACTATCAGTAAAAAGCTAGTGCCGCAACGTTTGTGCAGTCTTGTATGTTTCATTACATTTTCCACAATTAGTTCTTCATCATGTTCAAAGCAATTTATTGTTTTGTGCTCGGCACCATGGTACTGAAAAACTCTTTTAATTTCATTCATACGTGATATAAGAAATATATAAAGCAAGAATATTGCAATTCTTGCCAATCCCTCAACAATACCCAAAGCCCAATTACCAGGAAGATAGCTTTTAAAGAAACTACCAATAACTACTGGCAGCAAGAAAAACACTACCACCGAAAAAATAAGACTAAGGCAAACACTGAAATAAATAAGATAATCCGCAAGCTTATCACCGCACTTATCCTCAAGCCATTTTTCAAACTTTCCCTTTTCTTCTTCTTCTGTTTCTTCTTCAAGGCCGGCAAGCTGCGCCGAACGCATTATAATTTTAACGCCCATAATCATAGACTCTATAAAAGCTGCTATTCCTCTGAACACAGGAAATTTAAAAATACCAGCCCTGCTAAATACACTGTCAACTTTCTTTTTTTCTACACATATTTCTCCATCAGGCGTGCGCACAGCAAGGGCATACATCTTTTTACCACGCATCATAACGCCCTCAATAACTGCTTGACCGCCTATGTTAGTTCTTCTCATTATTTCCCTCCCAACCAAATAAAATCAAGCTTTATGCCTATTTCAAATGGCACAAACTTACATTGTAAAAGTATTTTTTGCAAATTTTTATGTTTTAAAGAAAAAAAAGGGCTGGATAAAATAACATACCCAACCCCTTCAGCTTTTATTTTATTTTCTGCCGTATTTTTTGTTGAATTTTTCAACTCTACCGCCTGCTTCAAGTAAAAGCTTCTGGCTGCCTGTGTAGAATGGATGGCATTTTGAGCAAACTTCAACTTTAATTTCGCTTTTTGTTGAACCTGTTACAAACTCATTTCCACAGTTACATTTTACAGGGCACTGATGGTACTCTGGATGTATTCCTTCTCTCATTTTTTTCACCTCTTCTAATAGTCTGTTGATCAATAATTAATCAATTATTTATAGACAACGTGGACATTATATCACAATATTATTCACGTTGCAATAGCTCATGTTTGAAAAAACTAATTATTTCTACCCTTACCACCTGTTTTTAACATAGGAACTGTTTTAACAAATTCTTCATTATCCTTGGTTTTTTTCATTAATTCAATTAAACTTTCAGCAGTTTCAACTGTAGACGTATTTGCAGTGATGCGCCTTAATACATATACTGCCTCCATCTCCTCTTTAGTCAGCAGCTTGTCATCACGTCTTGTACCCGACTTATTTACATCAATAGCGGGATAAATGCGTCTTTCGGAAAGTTTTCTGTCCAATACAAGTTCCATATTGCCTGTGCCTTTAAATTCCTCAAAAACCACATCGTCCATTTTGCTCCCCGTTTCAACCAAAGCAGTTGCAAGTATTGTAAGGCTTCCGCCGTTTTCAATATTTCTTGCAGCACCAAAAAACTTCTTTGGCATATATAACGCTGCTGGGTCAAGACCTCCCGAAAGAGTTCTTCCGCTTGGTGCAGTTGTAAGATTATATGCCCTTGCAAGCCTTGTAATGCTATCTAACAAAATAACTAAATCTTTACCCTGCTCAACAAGTCTTTTAGCTCTTTCCAAAACCATTTCCGCAACCCTTTTGTGGTGCTCTGGTTGTTCGTCAAAGGTAGAGTATACAATTTCAACATTTTCGCCCTCTATAGAACGCTGAATGTCCGTAACCTCCTCGGGTCTTTCATCAATTAAAAGCATAATAAGGTTAACATCCGAGTGATTTTTAGTTATGGCATTTGCCATTTGAGATAAAAGAATAGTTTTTCCAACCTTTGGAGGCGCAACAATCATACCTCGCTGTCCTTTGCCAATAGGTGAAATAAGGTCAATTATTCGGGTTGAAACTTCACTTTGGGTTGTTTCAAGGGTAAGGCGCTGTGTAGGATAAATTGGGGTTAAATCCTCAAAGTTAGGTCTTCTTTTTGCATCTTCAGGGTTATCACCATTTACGCTTTTTACATAAAGAAGCGCATTGAATTTTTCGTTATCTCTTGATGGCCTTATATTACCTCGTACGCAATCCCCAGTTTTTAGGTTAAAACGTCGTATTTGCGATGGCGAGATATAAATATCACCTACCCCGGGCAAAAAGTTTTCGGCCCTAAGAAAGCCAAATCCATCAGGCATAACCTCTAATATTCCCTCTTCAATCTTATCGCTTTCAAGGTTCTTTTGCAATTGCCCTTCTGCTTTAGTTTTTGCTGCTTCGCCACTGCCTTCTTCCAGCTTGTGAACTTGTGTATTGACTGGCTGCAGCTTAACTTCATTGGGTTTATCAATATTTTTCTTCACGGGTTGTAATTCATGTTGGTGATGGATTTCTTCAACTTCTTTGACAGGTACTGCTTCCACATTTTTTTCTATTTTCTCAATAAGTTCTGCCTTTTTCAAGGCACTTATGTTTTTTATACCAAGCTTCTTTGCAGTTTCTCTAAGCTCGGCAAGAGTCTTTCCAGATATATTTTCCTGCATAAAAGCCTCCGTATAATCCCATTATTATTTATTGTTTTGGTATTTTTAACACTTCGCCAGGTTTAATTTTGTCGTTCTCCTGTAAATTGTTAAAATCCAGAATTTTTTGATAAAGCGCACCATTGCCATAAACCTCATCGGCAATTATCCAGTAATTATCACCGTCTTTTACTGTGTATGTATCAAATTCGCCTGTTGGGGTTTGCCCAGCTTCAGCAATTTTTTCATCAGCATTTGCATCAACCGTGTCTGTTGGCATTGCATCTTCTTCACCACTTTTAAGTTTTCCAACTTCTTCTTCAAGGGTAAGTACATTAAGCTTAAGCTCCTCGTTCTTAGCCTGTATATCTTCATATTCTTCAATTTGTGTTTCAGCCTTATTAAGTTTTCCAGTGAGGGAAATTGTTTTAACAAAAAGCACTGCAAAAATCAAAACAATAACAATTCCACCAACCATAATAATATTTTTAGCTTTTATTTTCTTTTCATCGTGGTCATACTCATAATTATCGTTATCACCAAAAAAGCTATCCAATATACTTATCTTATCCTTCACAATTTCGTCGTTATCATCATCAAATATTTTTTTTCTTTCAGGCATCCTTGAGTTCTCCGTTGTTTCTCTTTCTTCTGCTTCATTAAACGGACTTTCTTTTTTAATACTTGGCCGTGGTGTTTTTTCAACCTTTACAGTTCTTTCAATTTCTTCAAACTGAGCTGTTGCTTTTGTAGAGAAGCCTTTTGCATAGCCTTTTTTACGACTTTTGTGCCTAACAAGCTGAACCATATCGTCGTCATCGTCGTCAAGAATAACAGCCATAGTTTGGTTAAAATCCGGCTGTTCAACTTCTTCTGTTTGTATCGTCTGCTTTTCTACCATTTCATGCCTTTTAGCTTTAGCTTCACTTTCAGCATTAGTGTATTCCTTCTTTGCCTCATCAAGCCTATGCTTTCTTGCTGCGCGTATTTCCTCACGGCTAGACATTGTTGAAAACTCATTGTCTTGCTCATCTGCTTTCATGGGATGTGTCTTCATCAAAAGATGAACTATTTCCTTAGGGAAATCTTCATAAACACCATTGTCGCCATTTTTTTGAACATTTATATTATTGTCAATTTTTTCTCCGTCCATACAGAACCTCCTTTGTGCATCATAAGGGTATAAAAATAAAATAATTAATCAATTTTTTCCACGCATAAATACCCTATCTTAAGTATTTTACATTCTACACCCAAAAGTGTCAACTAAGTTTAAAATTCTTATGGGCTTTTTAAGCTAATTAGCAATCTTTACATAAAAAATGGCCTTGGAACTATTGCCCCAAGGTCGTTAGTTGTTTTTTATACGGTCAGTAACCCGCAATCGTCAAAATCTATTTTAACATCTTCCTCAACAAGGTCCACCTTGTCTTTAATGTCGTTATAAATGCTTTCCGAAACAAGAACTGTGCCAAGATGAAGTGTATTTTCAATAACCATAACCCTTACTTTAGCTGGGTCAACATTGCCAATGGTTCTAAAAGCAACATCCACTGCCTCTTTTTCCGTATCAAAATGCACAGGCACTTTACCTCTTTCAAGAAAAGTTGTTGTAACTAAGTTAGAGTACATAGCCTCATAATCTATAGCGTCCACCAATTTTTTTACAGTGATGTCAGCAAGACCAATGCCTAAAGCATTTCCATAAGAATCCTTGGAAAGTCGAAGTGTAACCAACTTTTTAGCACGTGGTGCAACAGGTTCTTTCTCACCAATGATTTTCATTCTGCCAATAGTTTTTGTGTCCATGCCTGTACCGCTGTATTGCTTACCCATTTCTTTAACAATAAGTATATCAATATCATCGTAGGGAAGCTTTGGTACTTGTCCATAGCTAATTTTAAGTAATCTGGCATCCTCTTCAATAAAGTTTTCAGGCTGAACCCCTTGCAATATATAGGTATCGTCCTTTGTGTTTTCCACAATACCAATACCAGCTATAATAGGTGCGTTTTTAATAATAACTTTGGCCGTTGCTGGTATGGTTTTGCCAAGTCCATTATCATGCATTGCACTTGCACCTTTTTGCTTTCCAAGGCCAACAGATAGCATCTTTACAATACCGCTTTCGTTATCGGCAGTAAAGTCTGTATGTGGCTTAACACGGTTAACTACAATAACGCCATCGCTTTCAAATGCAATTTTATCAAAATATACAGGTGTACCAAATTCTGTATCCTCAAACTGAACAGTTTCCATAGAGGAACGTATTTCACAACCCATAGCCTCTTCACTTATGCCAAATTTTTCAGATACGTGCTTTTGTCCATCAGCAGTTGCTCCGCCGTGACTTCCCATGGCAGGCACAATAAACGGCTTTGCATTGCAACTTCTTACATAGTCACAAACTGCACGCACTATCACTGCTATATTATTAATTCCACGGCTGCCACTGCAAACACCTATTTGTGCATCTGGCTTAATGGTTTCTCTTAAGCCTATTGAATCAAGCTGATTAAAAACTTCCGCTGGAATATCTGTTATTTTTTCATCATTCATATGCTGTTTAATTCGGTACATTTTGGGGTACACAGCATTCTCAACTAAATAGCTCATTTTGCACCTCCCATAAAAATTTAAAGCAATATAAATTTATTGTTAAAACCCATATTTTGCCTTAACAGCCTCCATCATTGCCTTGTTTATACCTTCAAGGTCTGTTTCATCCTTAGAATATGCTGTTTTAAACGCACCTATGGCCGCTTTTGCTTCATCAAAGGGACCAGGCACATTTATAACAAGGGTATCTCCAATTTTGCCTATTACGAGCTTGCACCACATATGTCCATTTTTACCGTACATCTCCTGTGAAAATTTGTTTTCCAAAATCTGCTCTAAGGATGAATGTGTGTAGTCCTTACCCAAGGTATTGCTGTAGCGATGCCCGCCACCGCTTCCGCCTATCATAACAATAAGGTCACTGCCATTGCTGGCAATGCCTTTTATTTTATCTATTATAAGGTTTTCTTTATCAACAACAGGAGCAAGGCGTGCTATCTGTGCACCGCCGTTAATTGCAAGTAGTGTCTGCATAAGCATAGGGCTGTCTGTATCCAGTACAATGCCCACGTTCAGCTCATCCCCTGTAGGTATTATGGTGGCATTTTTAAACATTAAGCCATCGCTCCTTCATACATGTCCCCTCGTGATACTCTGGCAAATTATTAAAGTCCACACTTTTTATTTTTTCAACTGAGGAAATCTGGGAAACATCTGAAATTGTAATGCCATCAGCAACGGCAATAGCCTTTATAAGACCATTCTCCTCTTTAAGCACGTCCTCTTCTTCAATACCATAAACATCCATCTCAATGGACTCGCCTGTAACGCCAATAATACGTACAACACTTTTCAATTTATCAAGTATTATTTTTTCTAGCTCCTGTATGTTAAGCCCCTTAACCTGTAGGCCAGTTATTTTAATAACAGTTTTGTCCACTTGAACAATTACCTTGTTATCTTCCATCTCAACATCTCCAAACCTTAAACTTCTACAGATACCACCTGTACAAGGTCTTCAGCCTTAAATTTAGATGCATCCTCTATACCAGGTATAATTTCGTCTGCCCTAAGCATAATTTCTTCCGGAGTCAGTATTTCTACCTTTTCCTTCATCCATTCCTTTGTAACGCCAATGCTTTCAAGCTCTTCATATGCTTTTTCAGTAATATTTTCAAAGTCTGGAGCAATACCCATGTATTTTGCCACAGCAAGCACCGCTGGTGATGCACCTACGGTTCTGCCAGGAATACAACCAGCCTGTAATGCTCTTATAATATATTTTGCAAGGATAGACTTATCTGCTACTATACATGGAATATGTGCCTTAAGTGTCTGCGCATAAATTCCGCTTCCATGTGCTGTTTCGCCTGCTGGGAACTGTCTTGTAGGGAATACTCGTCCATACATTTCAGGCATAATCATACCAATACCAACGGAAATTGTGCCGCCTGTAAGGCCAAGAACAACATTTCCGTTTTCAATAATCTGCTGCTGTCCAAGAATAGGAAGAAGAATTTCCTCCATAGTAACAATATTCATCATCTCTGTTGCAGAATTGTTATTACTTGCACGGCCTGAAATACAAACATTGTGTACAGGGATTAATTTAGTATGAGGGTCTGGACCTCTAAAAAGCTTTTTGCCCTTATAGTTTGCATCCCACTGCAAAAGGTGAGGTTCTTCTTCAATAAGTTTTTCGCTATAAGGCATTTCAACCATTTCAAGGTAACCAAAATCTTTATTGATAATTCCTCGATCGGCTGCTGCCATAAATACAGTAGTACCGTCTACCATAACGCCATCGCTTGTTGTAGTAACACAGTCAGGGTCAAAAATATTCATACCAACAGGGCCTTCCACTGTTTTTGCAACTGCCTCAAAAGCCTCTTTTGGTGTAATGCCACAAGCCTTTACATCGTTTAAGTTAATAAACGCAATATTTAAAGGTATATATTTGCCTTTAAGCATACCTTCTGGAATCATTTTATATGTTAATTTAGCCATTGTTATTCCCTCCTAATTAGTGTCTGCCAATTCCTGGTCTTCTGTCTTCAACATCTGCGCAGCCCATAAGTTCTGCTTCCTCTGTAGGATGAATGATGTTTACCAGTTCCAGTATTGCGCTTTTTACATTACCGTCTTTATCCATGCCTTTAATTATAACTGTGTGCATAGTTTCAGGTACACGTGGAATAACAACGAAATCTATTTTTTCTACGCCATCTCTAAGTGTCATTTCCCCAACAGCATGTTCAATTCTGCCAGTTCTAAGTGATTGCATCTTTGCAGATGTAAGATTTTCAAGCCCTCTTATTGTAATTTCTTTTGGACAATTGCTTTCAGTTGCGGCAACCTTCATTTTTTTTAAAAACTCTGGTAACTTCGTATGCATTAATTTCATATTAATCGCCCTTTCTGCTGTTCTCAGCAAATACCTTTTTCGTATGGTGTTATATTGGTTTTTCAAAACTTAGTCCGTATATGCGAACCGCGTTTCTTAATTAAGTCACTTCTAATACTACCAAAGGTATCACCAAACGTCAATACTAAAACGCTATAAATTCAAGGTTTTCAGCCATTATTTTTTGCTTAAAACTTTTAATTGTTAAATATATATCAAATTTTATTTTTTAAAATTAAGCAAAATTATATGGCCTTACCTGTCAGACCGCACAAATAATCATCGCATTTTTTGTTCCTTTTTTCGTCATAAATTTTAATTTATACTACCATGTTACACTCATGGTCTGACCATTATTCAACTGTTGCAAGCATTTATAAACAAAAAAGCTGTTACCCTCTCTATAGGATAACAACTTTTTATATTTATATTCCATCTTTGTATTTTTCGTTCAATCGTTCCCTGCGTTCTTTCCAGTCTGACATATATTTATCAATCAACGCATAAAAGTCTTTGCCATGATTAGCGTGTTTAAAATGCATAAGTTCATGCAACACAACATGGTCAATGCATTCCCGGTCTGCTTTCATCAATTGCAAATTAAGGGTTATTTTCTGACTTCTTGGGTTACAGCTTCCCCAGCGCGTTTTCATATTTCTTATACTAACTGTTGGCATAGGAATATTTTCTTTTACTGCAAGGCTTTGCATACGCATAACACTATCATTAAAAACCGCAATTGCCTCTTTTTTTAGCCAACCCAAATATTGCAACTTAACACCATTGCTTTCGTTTGGTTGTTTTGAAAAAACAGTAATAACATTTTCCCCTTCTGTAACAAAATCCACATCACTTTGCTTTATATCTACCACATATGCTTCGCCCAAATAGTAGCATTTTTTACCTACATATATCTCACTATCTGGCTTTGCCATGTTGTACCTTTCAACAGCCGCTAAAGTTCTTATTATCCACTCTGCCTTACTTTCTATAAACCCATTTATTTCTTCCACAGGCAACCCGCTCCTTGCCGAAACAAGTATTTCGCCTTTTTCATTAATTCTTACATTCATATTTTTTACGGGCTTTCTGGTAAGGGTATATTCAATGGGTATACCGCAGTATTGTATTGTTTTTTTGCTCAACTTACTCACCTTTGCTTTTTAGCACTTGGAAACACTGATGTAATGTAATCAAAAATTAATTAATCAATATTTCGCTTGTTATAAAGTTTCCTTGTTTGCTGATAAAGTGCTTTATTTTCATTAATTTTTGTTTCACTGCCAAAGGTGCAAATTGCTCCTTTTTTCATAACTGCATTGAAAAGTTCAGCATATTCTTTAACGTCTTTTTCAGTTACAGAAAGAATTTCATCTCTTTCCCTTTGAACATCTTCCCTTGTTAAACCATTATAATACCTTGCCACCATAAGTTCAAGCCTGTCCGACTTACTTTTTGGTCTGTCTATCACATTTATTGCCCCAAGGGTATATTTTGTAATTTCCCTCTCTGTAAGGCTAATGTTACTAAGGAAATTGCCAATATTGTCAAAATTGTTAAAGGTTTCTTTCACGTTAGGGTCTCGGTATGAATAAGTGTACACATTTCCGTTACGGCTGAAGTTACAGCCACAGCCATATGCACCGCCCTTAACACGCACCTCATTCCACAAATACTGGGTATTAATAATATTTTTAATAACACTCATTTTCCCGCTGTATTTAAAGCCTTCTTTAATGAAGTTTGCCGCCTTTGCATTGTAAACAACTTTTGCACCGTTTTCCACAGCCTCTGCCCCTAGGTTTTTAACAAGGCTTACATTTTCCTTTTTAGCCGTAGATTTTGGTAATTTTTCCTCTATTGAATAAAGCATTTTTCTCACTTCTTCAATATTATTTTCCTTAGCCGCTACAGAAATCAAAAGATTTTCTTTGGCAAATATAAGTTCAGAAACTTTTTTCAGCCCTTCTGCTGTTTCTTTAATGTTATCTCCTGCTTTTAGCAAAAAGTCGTTAAAGGCAATTCCTGCTGTTGCATCTTTGTATGCCCCAGCTTCATCAAAAAGTGCAAAACATCTGGTTATTGCCGAAAGATGTCCGTTGTTATCAAAATGTCTTTCGTATTCAGCTTTCAAATCCAGTATTATTTTCGAAAGACTGCACTGCATATCGAATTTAGTTTCAAAAATTATCTGCTGAATAATCTCAACCATCTTGTCCATATTACGCATAAGCGCCTTGGCATTAATACATAGAACTGGCATTACATCATTGCTATTATTATACACCTCAAGCCTTCCGTAAATTCCGCCTGTAAACATATCAGTTTGGGTTGATAGTTTTTCATAATCAAATTTTTCGGTATCCAATTTGCCCAATACCCTGCCCAAAAGTCCAACATAAGGCACAAGTTCTGTAGGCACGGTATCTGTGGAAAACATAAACTTTGTATAAACAATTCCGTTTGTATCCAGAGGCAAAATAAGTTCCCTTACACCATTGTTTTCAAACTGCTGATAGATGTCAAAATCCGCTTTTTTATTAATATCATCTTTACAAAGTGTTGGTATTTTTTCAATAACCTCTTTAGTATCGCCGCTGCTTTGATATTCAATCAAATCTTTTGTTTCCTTAACAAGCAGTTCCATATGCTCTTGGCTCATGTCTTCTTTCATTTCCTTAAGGTGCTTTTGATTTCTTTCCTCCAAAAGTTCCTGCTTTCCTTCTTCTGCCGCTACTGCCGCAATGGAGGAATTTGGATTTTCAAGGAAGTATATTTTAATCAGATTTTCAAAATACCCGTTTTCTGCACCTCTACGCATTGTATCAAAATGTTCCCAAACCTTTAAAGCCTCCATAGGGCTTTCGCCATGCAGCCAGCCTTTCATCATGTTCATGCCATATACAAGACCCTTTGGGCGATAGCCATAGTCTGCCTCTTTAAGCAAAAACTCGTAATAATTAAGGGCTGACTGAATTAAAGCCTTATCCAGCCCATTTTCCACAATGTCCTCAAGGGTTCTGTATACTGTGTCCTTAAATAAACCTATTTTGTGGCATGAAGAATTTTTTGCAACAATACTAAAAACCATTTGATAGGTTGAAGAATCAAACCAGCCCTCCGCACTTTCTGCAATTTTTTTATCCACAAGCACTTTTTTAATAGGGGATGCTCCTGTTTCCAAAAGTATATAACTTAAAACATCCATACTTAAGGCAAGCAAACGGTCTGTAGAATGACCAGTAATAAAATTAAGGGAGAGCATACTTTCCTTCCCTGTTTTTGTGCCACAAGGCACTGCAAAGGTATCCGAAACAAAACCTGGTCTATTGTGTGTCGACTGGTCAATTATTTTAGTTTTTGTATTAACAGCATCATATTTTACCAAATATTCATCATTTATATGCTTAAGGCATTTTTCAATATCCATATCTCCATAAAGATAAAAGAAGCTATTTGACGGATGATAGTATTTATTATAGAAATCTACAAATTTCTCATAGGTAAGTTCAGGAATATATTCTGGATCACCACCGCTTTCAAAACGATATATGGAATCGGTGAAAAGGCTTTGATTTATGGCATTGTTCAGAACTCTGTCTGGTCCTGAAAGTGCACCTTTCATCTCATTATACACAACACCTTTTATGGTAATAGGCTCTTGGGCATTGTTAAGCTCGTAATGCCATCCTTCTTGCATAAATATTTTCTTTTCCTTAATTACCTGTGGATTAAATACCGCATCCATATATACATCCATAAGGTTATATAAATCCTCATGATTACAGCTTGCTACAGGATACATGGTCTTGTCGGCATAAGTTAGGGCATTTAGATAGGTATTTAAAGAACCTTTCATCAGTTCATTAAATGGGTCTTTTGCAACATACTTTGCCGACCCACAAAGCACAGAATGCTCTAAAATATGTGCCGTACCGCAATCGTCCTGGGGTGGTGTTTTAAAAGAAACAAAAAACACCTTATTTTCATCCTCATTTTGTGCATAAAAAAGCTTTGCCCCACTCTTTTCATGTGTAAATACATGGGCAAGACTGTCAATATCTTTTACATACTGTTTTTCTGTAAGCTTAAAGCCAAAATAGCTGTCATTTATTTCAAAATTCATCGGTATCAGTCCCCTTTCGATAATTACTTATTATATTATACCTAATAACCAATAGTTTTTAAAGTGTTTTGTTAATTTTATATCATTTTTTGATATAAAGATGAAATTTATAAAAAGAAAAGAAAAAGCTATTGACATTTTGTTTTTCCTAGATTATAATCATTATTAGTTAATAATAATTTATTAAACAAACAATTTAATTAAAGGGGGATTTTTATATGAAGAAATTTGTATGTTCAGTTTGCGGTTATGTACACGAGGGTGACAGTGCTCCAGCAGAATGTCCAGTATGTCACGTAGGTGCTGATAAATTTAAAGAGCAGTCTGGCGAACTTGAATGGGCAGCAGAGCATGTTGTAGGTGTTGCTAAGGGTAGCAGTGAGGACATTATGAAAGACTTAAGGGCTAACTTTGAAGGCGAATGTACTGAGGTTGGTATGTACCTTGCAATGGCAAGAGTTGCACATAGAGAAGGATACCCAGAAGTTGGCATGTACTATGAAAAAGCAGCTTACGAGGAAGCAGAACATGCAGCTAAATTTGCTGAATTATTAGGCGAAGTCATTACAGATTCAACTAAAAAGAACCTTGAATTACGTGTTGCAGCTGAAAACGGCGCAACAGCAGGTAAGTTTGACCTTGCAAAACGTGCAAAAGCAGCTAACCTTGACGCAATTCACGACACAGTTCATGAAATGGCTAGAGATGAAGCAAGACATGGTAAAGCTTTCGAAGGTCTTTTAAACAGATACTTCGGTAAATAATAATAATCATTATACACTTTGAGAATAGAGGTAAATAATTATGGCATATTCTTTCACTCCAGATTTAATTACTGGAAATCCTACTATTGACTCACAACATAAAGAACTGATTGCTTCTATCAATAATCTGTTGGAGGCTTGCTCACAAGGCAAAGGCAGAGCGATATTAAGCGATACTGCAAAATTTTTGTACAATTATACATCGAAGCATTTTGCAGATGAGGAAAAATTACAGCTTGCAAGTAAGTATCCTGATTATGCCAACCACAAGCAATACCATGAAGGTTTTAAACAGGTTGTAATGGATATTATTAATCAACTTGACAAAGAAGGCCCTACAATTGTACTTGTTGGTAAAGTGAACAGTAGTATTGCAGGCTGGCTTTTAAACCACATTAAAAGAGAAGATGTAAAGGTTGCAGAACATATTCGTTCTACACAAAAATAAGTTTATAGCATTGCTAAATAATGCGATAGTATAATCAACCACTTGAAAATATGAAATTTCCTGTTTTCAAGTGGTTTTGTACCTTTACGCAAATTATTCTTTTCCAGCACGCAAATTTTATGTAAACTTAACACAATTGTAACATGAATTACATGCAACTGTAATATAAGTGTGCTATAGTATATAAGTATCAAATTTTAGAAAGGAGATGATACCATGAGTATAGTTATTACTCCCGATGTAATTGAAGAATGTTTATTCCTTCTTGACTAACATCAAAAACACAAAAGCAAAAAAGCAACACTAAGTACTAATGTTGGCAGCGCCCAGAGTCATAACTGGTTTAGGCTGCTTTTTTGTTGCCCAAAAATAGGCGTACCCATAGATACGCCCATCTTGTACTAATATCGGAACCTCAAAGTTATAGTATACTACGCATCATTTCAAAAAAATGCTATCTCCAGCAACACCCACTACACCAGCACCTGCACCAACACCTGCACCAACACCAACGCCAACCTCCACAGCACCAACACCAGCACCAACACCAGTACCAATACCCACAACCTCTTCTTCCTTGGAAATCTCTATCTGCCTCTAATTCACCGTCCCATTCTCTATTCATTTCTGCATCCAAATATCCATAATAATCCATCTCAGGCATTATATTCACCTCCTTACTACTACTTGTACTATATCTTATGACTTGTACAACTAATGTGTGATACTTTGTCCATATTAAAAAAGCGTATCCGAAGATACGCCTTTTAATGATTTATTTCCTTATTTTATGTCAATTTTATTATTTATTTTAACCGTTACGTTTTTTGTACTCTCTCTTTCTTTCCAAATCCTTCTGTCGTTTTTCCTTTGCCTTTCTCTCTGTATCCTTACTCATATCCACTATATCGTCTGGCAGTTCTAGGGTAATTCGTCCAATCTTTCCGCCTCTGTACTCGTCCATAAGTATCCTTGCACAGCGCAGTGTATCTACCTCGCCACCCTTTGTAAGAAATCCTCGTGAAAGACCTATTTTTGCAAATATTTCATGTGATGCATCAGCACTGTCATAATCCACTTCGTACCTTGTTTTAAGGGAATTTGGTGCAACTCTCATTAGCAAATTAATAAATTCAACTGCCATAGTTTCTATATCCAATATATCGTCATTTATTGCACCTGTAAATGCCAGTTTTAGCCCAACCTGCTGGTCTTCAAATTTTGGCCACAAAATACCTGGTGTATCCAAAAGCTCAAAATCTTTTTTAATTTTTATCCACTGTTTGCCACGTGTAATGCCAGGTTTATCCCCTGTTTTGGCAGTCGTTTTACCTACATACTTGTTGATAAATGTAGATTTTCCAACGTTAGGTATTCCCACTATCATAGCACGCACAGGCACAAAAAGTCTTCCCCTTGCCTTAAGTCGTGCCACCTTTTCTGCCATCAGCTCTCTTGCCACATCTGTAACGCTTTTAACTCCCTTACCAGCAACTGAATCTGTTAATATTACCTTAAAACCCTTTGCCTCAAAATAGTCCACCCACTTTGCAGTACTTCTTTCATCTGCAAGGTCACTTTTGTTCATTACAATTATTCTGAATTTATTTTTCGCCAGTTCATCAATATCTGGGTTCTTACTGCTGTAAGGTATTCTTGCATCTATTAGCTCTATAACAACATCCACTAAACCAAGGTTTTCCTCCATCATTCTGCGGGTTTTTGTCATATGCCCAGGGTACCACTGTATATCCATACTTACCTCCTGTAATGTTCAATTTCAGCTATTAAAATGTTGCAAATCTATCAAATGGCATAAGCCTTATAATTACTTTACCCTCTATATTAGCTTTTGGTATAGCACCAATTAACTTAGAACGGCTGTCGTTAGAGCTGTTTCGATTATCTCCCATAACAAAATAGCACCCCTGGGGCACTGTGTACGGATACTCAGTATCCCCTTTTTGCTCCATGTTTTCCCCTAAATAGCTTTCGTCTATAGCTTCACCGTTTACAAGCACAATATACTGATATTCGTCACCTGTTTCAATATCTATAACATCACCAGGTGTGCCAATAACACGCTTAATTATATTTTCTTCCTGAGTGCCTTTGTCATAACTGCACACCACAATGTCGCCACGTTTTGGCTCACTGAATCTGTAATTAAGTTTATTTAATATCACATAATCATTGTGTTCAAATGTAGGTTCCATACTAATTCCTTTTACAAGGTTTGTTCCCAAAACAAAGTTTCGAACAATAAGTGCAATAAATATTACAACTACCAGTGACACAATCCAATCCATAATCTCTTTCCTCTTTTTCATTTTTCTTATTTCAGACATAATTGCACCTCCATATATAAAATGTACAAAAGCCTGACGACTACGTCGTCAGGCCCATGAACTATTGATGTTTATTATTATCTTAAAACTTCTTTAACTTTAGCTGCTTTACCAATTCTATCTCTTAAGTAGAAGAGTTTAGCACGTCTAACAACACCACGTCTAATAACCTCAATACGGTCAATTCTTGGTGAATGAAGTGGCCATGTTCTTTCAACACCTACACCTGAAGCAATTCTTCTTACAGTGAAAGTTTCACGAACGCCACCGTTCTGTCTTTTAATAACAATACCTTCGAACATCTGTAATCTTTCTCTTGCACCCTCAACAACCTTAGCGTAAACACGTACTGTGTCACCTACGTTAAAAGGTGTTACTTCGCTCTTAAGCTGAGCATTTTCAATTCCTCTAATAATGTCGTTCATTTTAATTTCCTCCATAAAATCAATAGACGTTCTTGCTACATCCATACAGTAACAGCGGACCATCCTTAATACATGCAGTTGGTATTATATCACAGCATAAATTTGTGTGCAAGTATTTTTTAATATTTTATAATAGATTCTATATTGTAATCTCCTATTACTTTTCTTCCGCCAAGTTCTTCAAGTTCAATAAGAAAAACCATCTTCTCAACAGTGGCTCCCATTTCTTCTAAAAGCTCTACAATTGCTCTTGACGTACCGCCTGTTGCAATAAGGTCATCAATAACAACAACCTTATCGCCTTTTTTAATAGCATCCTCATGTATTTCAATAGTAGCCGTACCGTATTCAAGGGAATATTCCTTGGATTTGGTTTTTGCAGGAAGCTTACCCGCTTTTCTAATTGGAATAAATCCTTTTCTTAGGCTATAGGAAAGTGGCATACCAAAAATAAATCCTCTACTTTCAGGACCAATAATATAGTCATACTCAACACCCTCAAGGGCAGCTTTAATGCGGTCAATAGCCTCGCAAAGACCATCGGCATCCTTTAAAAGTGTTGTAATATCTCTAAAAATAATGCCCTCCTGTGGAAAATCCTTAATATCTCTGATTTTTCCCGCTAAATCCATATATATCCCCCTTATAATCTAAAATCCTTTAAATTTAACTGTAGTGAAGTTCGCCCTGCAAAGCAGTTTATATTTATATTGTATAAAATGTCCAGCTTAATACTTTTTGTGCCATTCAAAATATCCCTTGTTATTTCATTGCCGTATTTATTAAGGCATTGATTTTCAAAGTCCTCAAGTCCGTCAAAAGATATTCCGTCAAGTCTGATACCTGTTTGGGTATCCCTAAGACTAATTTTCATTATATTTTTATTTTTTCCTATAAGAATTAGCTTCTCAGCGTTTATACCTTTTGTTCCAAAAACAGGCATTGGGTTTTCCTTCCCAAATGGAGCCATGCACATAAGCTCCTGCGCCGCTTCCATGGTAATGTCATCAAAAGTAAGTGATTTTTCAACTTTTATAACAGGTGTCATTTCTTCTTCAGTAAGCGTACACACCTCATTAAGGCGTTTTCGTAAAATATCTACATTCTCCTGTGGAAGGGAAAGCCCTGCCGCCATAGGATGACCTCCAAATTTATGGAATAAATCCTTCTGATTAAATAGTTCTTCAAAAATATTGTAGCCTTCAATGCTTCGTGCTGATCCCTTTGCCATGCTCTCTCCGTTTGTTAGCATAATTACAGGTTTATAATAACGCTCTTTTATTCTGCCTGCAACTATTCCTGCTATACTTTCGTGAACATTTTCGTTAAAGATAACAAGCACTTTATCCTGCTGTAAATCACTGTTTTCAACTGCCTCAATAGTTTCCTTTACGGCATTTGATGTAAGCAGCTTTCTTTCAGTATTTAACTCAGTAAGTTCCGTTGCCAGCGTAGTTGCTCTTTCTATATCTTCTGTTACAAAAAGTTCAACTGCCGCTTTGGCACTTTCCAGTCTTCCTGTGGCATTAATACACGGCCCAAGAACAAAACCCACATGATATTCGCTTATTTCACCATCCGCTATTCCTGTTTTTTCTATAAGTTCTTTAAGACCAATATTGGGGCTTTTCTTTATTAAATTCAGTCCATTTTTTGCAATTATTCTGTTTTCGTCCAGCAAATCCACTATATCGCATATTGTGGCCATAGCTGCAAACACTAAAAATTCAGTGTTATAAACGAATTCTCTTTTCCTGCTTTCAAAAAATAGCTTGCTAAATTTGTATGCCATCGCCCCTGCACAAAGTGCCTTAAATGGATATGTACAATCTTTTTGCTTGTGGTCTATTATAGCTGCCGCAACAGGTATAATATCTTTTTTTGAACCGTCATCCTCAATTTCAAATGCAGGCTCATGATGGTCTAAAATCACAAGGCTCATGCCAAGGCTATCTATTCGCTTTGCCTCTTCAATGGCTGCAATACCATTGTCACAGGCAAGTACAACATCAATGCCAAGGTTTTTAAGTTCTTCCACTGCCTCAAGATTTATGCCATAGCCCTCTTTTTGCCTATGCGGTACGTAATATATAACATTCTCTGTAAAGGCTTTAATTGTTTTATATAGTATTGTGGTGCTCATAACGCCATCAACGTCATAATCTCCATATACCGCTATTTTTTTGCCATTTTCAATAGCAAAATTAATAACATCAATACCTTTTTTCATGTCCTTAAGCAAATACCCATCGTACATTTCATTTACATCGCAGTATAGAAATTTGCAGGCAGAATTATATGTACCTATTCCACGGTTTGCAATCACCTGTGCCGTAACAGTGGATATGCCCAGACGTTCTGCCATTTTTTGAATATTAACTTTATTACGCCTGAGCATCCATTTCTTCATAATTTCTCCTAAAATTGATTAACTTTTTTAGATTTTACTTATAATCATCTGGTTTTTTGTTTTTAAAAGGGTCTTTAAAATTCTTTACGTTTTCCTCTTCATACTTGTAAACAGGTTTTTCGCCTATTTTGCTTTTAAGCATAAACCAAATTGAACCAGATACAAATACCGATGAATATACACCACTTATAATACCAACCATAATAGGCAATGCAAACTCTTTAATTGACTGTACACCAAGTACATAAAGTGCACCAATTGTAAAGAGCGTTGTAAGTGAAGTATAAACCGAACGTCTCATTGTCTGCCAAACGCTAATGTCAATTACCTCTGGTATAGACCGTCTTCCAATAAGTCCTTTATTCTCACGCACACGGTCAAAAATTACAATAGTAGAGTTAATTGAATATCCCACAACCGTAAGTATTGCAGCAATAAACGCTGTGTTTACAGGTATTCTAAAAACTGCATAAAATGAAACCATAATAAGAACATCATGTAAAAGAGCAATAATGGCACTTAGTCCCATTTTATAATCGTGGAAACGAATTGAAATATAAATAAGCATAGCCACACATGCAACAAGCATAGCTATAAGTGATGCTTTCTGCATTTCTCCACTTACCGTACCGCTTATGTCTTGCACTTCTAAAATACTACCATCTGAAAGTGCAAAATCTTTCAAAATTGCATCTGAAAGAGCTTTTCTTGTTTCACCGTCTACTGACTGAATTTTTATGGAAACTTGGT
>JBFWMT010000002.1:0-76037 GCA_050251415.1 Anaerotignaceae bacterium
CCAATGCCAGACATAACATCAAAAGATGAGGTTGGGATACTTGCAAATTCTACAAGGGAAATTGTAGAAAATCTTACAGCTGTTATTAAAGAAACTGACAGACGCTTGGCAGGTCTTGCAGACGGTGATTTAACATCAGAATCGGACATGGTATACCCTGGTGACTTAGCACAGCTTAAGGTATCTATGGATAGAATTTTTTCAGACCTTAACATGAGTTTGGGGCAGATAAACCAATCGTCAGAGCAAGTTTCCAGCGGTTCGGGTCAGGTTTCGGCAGCAGCGCAGGCACTTAGCCAAGGTGCTACAGAACAGGCATCTTCTATAGAAGAACTTTCAGCAACAATTAATGATATTTCAATCCATATTAAACAAAATGCAGACAATGCGCTTAAAGCAAATGAACTTGCAAAGCAGTCAGGAGATGCATTGCAGATTGGTTCACGTCAGATGGAAGATATGGTAAATGCAATGACTGAAATTTCCCAAACATCAGGGGAAATTGGCAAGATTATTAAAACTATTGATGACATTGCTTTCCAAACAAATATACTTGCACTTAATGCCGCCGTTGAGGCAGCGCGTGCAGGGCAGGCAGGCAAGGGATTTGCCGTTGTTGCCGATGAGGTTAGAAATCTTGCACAAAAAAGTGCAGAGGCCGCCAAAAACACAACGGAGCTTATTGAAAATACAGTGCATGCAGTGGATAATGGCAGAAAAATTGCAGATGGAACAGCTGAATCAATTGCGGTTGTTGTTGAGAAATCGGAAGCAGTTGTGGAGAATTTAAAGAAGATTACCAATGCTTCAGTTGAACAGGCAGATTCCATTGCGCAGGTTACACAGGGTGTTGAACAAATTTCGGGGGTTGTACAAACCAACTCTGCTACTGCGGAAGAAAGTGCTGCATCTAGCGAGGAACTTAGCTCTCAAGCACAGCTAATGAAGGATTTGGTGGGCAAATTTAAGCTTAAGGGGATGGAAAGCAGTGCCTTTGAAGTACCTAGCCAATACCCTAGCGAAGGCCATAACGAAGACCATACCGAATACAATGATTTTTCAGAAAATGACGCTACATCATTTCAGGGATTCACATCTTCTGCAGGTACAAAATATTAATAAGCAGCAATCCTAGAAGCGTTGAAAGCCTAAATGGAACAACTTAGCAGTCGACCTATGATAATAAAGGGGTCGGCTGCTAATTTCAAACAAATAAGAGTTAAAAATTGTAAATATATAAATTCAGTTAAAAAAAATTTTTTAACGTCAATTTTATGTAAAATAAAAGTAAACAATTTTCGACAATTTTTGGCTAAGATTAACTGTAAAAAATAGGAATGTTATGGAATTAACGGTTAAAATTAACGATATTTTGTTGAAATTTTGTTGGAATTATGTTAGTATTTAGTACGAAAGATTAACTTTTGTTTGTTTTGCAAATTCCGAATATTTTGTGCGCAGAGATTAAAGGGACGGAGGTAATACCGCTTAATTAATATATACATAAGTATTGCCTTAAAAAACAGCGCATAAATGAACAGACATAAGCATCTTTTTATCTATGGTGAAATTGAAAATTAAAAGGAGGTGAATGTATGGGTATAAATGCAGTTGCATCGGAAAGCTATACAGCTGATAATATATCTAAAAGTACGGCAAAAAAGCAGAGCGATGCCTTCAAATCTTTAATAGATATGGCGGCTAAAAAGCAAAGCTTTGAAAAGGCTGAAACTAATACCGATAATGAAACTGACAGTAAAACAGATTCAATGACTGACAAAAAAGCGGACACTGAAGTTAAAACGCAGACCAATGATGAAGACGAGGGCAACAAAAAGGACGATGCCTTTGAAAGCGAAAAAACCAGCTTTATTGAACAAGCTTATTTGGCAAGAAATGCTGTTGATGTGGTGAACATTGATATTGAACCAGTACAGGAAGTTGTTTTAACAGCAGCAGCCGAAGCCACAGAGCTTATTCAAAAAGCGTCAGAAGTTGTTTTAACTGATGTTGGTCAAGAAATGGTAGTACAAAGTGCGCCTGAAGTGGTAGCCGAAGAAGTGCTTGATAAGACAAACACAACGAAAACGCCTACAACTTTCACAGACACAAAAATTGATGTTGTGCAAGACGAAAAGCCAACATTTAAATTGGCAGATACAATACCTAAAGTTGGGGTTCCCGAAAATAAGGTTTCTGAAACTGAGGTTAATGTAGTTCATTCACAAGCACAAGCCCAAAATGGAACACAAACCCAGGAGGATGCTTTAACACAAAAGGTGGTTTCCGAATTGGTGGTTGAAGGGGAAAACAGCAGTACCAAAAAGGATCACCTTGAAATTAATACTGAAGCACAAATTATTGCAACACAGGAAAAAGATGTTATAGTTATCAAAGTTGCAGACCCTGTAACACCATCTACAGGCGAGGAACTTGCTGAAAAGCTGGGCAACGAAATAATTGTAAAGTTGGACAGTGGTGCCAACGAGTTTCAGGCAGTTTTAAATCCTAAAGGTCTTGGCGAAATTGCAGTTAAGCTTTCAGTAGAGAGCGGCAAGGTTGTGGTTTCTATGACGTGCAGTAACGAAGCTACAAAGGCTTTGCTAGAAAACAATGTGTCTAGTTTAGTCAAAATAGTTGAGGGCAACATGGGTCAGGAAACGGTTGTAAATGTTTACAATGAAAAAGATAGTAGCCAAGAAAACTTTGATGGACAGGGCAATAAAGGTCAGTATCAAGGAAATTCACAGCACAACCAAGATAACAATGACGAAACAGAAACCGATTTCATACAAAAATTGAGGCTTGGTATACTTGGGATGGAAACGGAAGAGGTGTAAAAAATGAGTGACATGATGACAAATATAAATTCAACCACTAAAGCAACAACTGCTACAACAGCAAGCTCTACGGCAAGTAGTTCTCTTACTATGGATGATTTTTATCAACTTATGGTTGCGCAGTTTCAAAACCAAGACCCTACAAATCCATCGGACACAGGAGATTACTTAAACCAGATGATACAGATGGCAGTTGTTGATGCTATTGGTACAATTACCGAAACTTCAGTTACTTCATATGCAGCATCACTTGTTGGAAAAGAAGTAACAGTTGCCTCATATGACAGCAAAAACAATATGACTGAGGTTTGTGGCGTTGTAACTGCAACAGGTAAATACGCAGATGACCAAATAATTATTATTGATGGAAAGAGCTATGCGCTTTCTCAGATTATGGCTATTGGCCGTCTTCCAAGCGCAGAAAGCAGCAGTGAAACAGACAACGATTAGCAATGATATAAAGAAATAAAACTGTTGTTTTGAGGGTATGTATGCCTGAAAAAATGCAACACAAACTGTAGATTAAAAAGGGGTGAGGATATGATTGATAAAGTTAATAATGCAAATGCATATCAGTCTAAAAATGCATCAAGCCCTGTAAGAACTTTTAACAGCCAGCAGATAAGCTTTGAAGCGGTTTTGAACCAGCAATACAATGAAAAAAACCAAGAACTTCAGTTATCTAAGCATGCCAAGGAACGTGTTGAAGAAAGAGGCATAGATTTTAATAATCAGCTTAAGACAACGCTTAACGAGGCAGCCGAAACTGCAAGGCTAAAAGGTGCTACGAATACAGTTATGATTGGGCAGGATGCCGCATTTGTTGTAAATATTCCTAACGGAATAATTGTTACTGCCATATCGGCAGAGGAACTGAAAAATAATGTATTTACAAATATTGACAGCGCTGTTTTAATTTAGCCGGACCTTATAGGGGGCTAACATAAGTATCCGATTGATATTTATGGGCAGCAAAATGGAGGGAGTAATAAAATGGTAAAGTCGATGTTCTCAGGTGTTTCGGGGTTGCGTGCACATCAGAAAAAAATGGATGTTATAGGTAACAATATTGCCAATGTAAACACAACTGCTTTTAAAGCATCAAGAGTAACTTTTACAGAATCTTTATACCAGGCAACAGCATCTTCAAGTGATGGTACAGCTACATACGGTGGTCAAAATGGTAGTCAGGTTGGCTACGGTTCTCAGGTTGGTACCATTGATTTACAGCTTTCAACAGGTGCTTATAACCCAACAGACAGTGCAACGGACTGTATGATTGATGGTGAGGGATTCTTTATTGTTGGTGCAAAGGGTGCTTCATTTGCTGACACAGGTACTGCAGCAAGCGAAGGAATTGAAGCAAAATTTTTATCCAGAGCAGGTAACTTCCAAATTGACGGCGACGGTTACCTGGTAGATGGGCAAGGAAATGTTGTGTATGGGTACAATTATGAGGCTGGAGTGGAAGAAGCAGATATAATTCAACCAATACAAGCATTTGATGGTACTGCTACTACTGACAAATATTCATATACAGGTGTTACAATTAATGCAACAGGCGAGGTTACCGTTACAAAAGCCGATGAATCTACAATGATTATAGGTAAAATTGCAGTTGCAAATGTGCCAAATGCAAATGCCTTGGAAAAAACATCAAACGGATATTATAAGGCAATTGCAAATACAGGCACAATTCTGCCATATACACCAGGCGAGGGTGCAACAGGAACACTTTTGTCTTACGGTCTTGAAATGTCTAATGTAGACCTTGCGTCTCAGTTTACAGAAATGATTACAACACAAAGAGGATTCCAGGCAAACTCAAAAATTATTACTGTTACAGATACAATGCTTGAAGAACTTGTAAACCTTAAAAGATAATTAAGAACGCATAACCTGTTCGATTTTTATTAGTTTGAACGTCCCTAGAAACTTTTAAAAATATTCGGAATTTGCAAAGCAAACGGATTTTAGCTATTTAGAACGGAAATATGCAGGATATTATGTTTTGAGAGGAATGATTTAATGATTAAGCTTACCAAATTAAATGGGGAAATATTCATTTTAAATTGTATTCAAATTGAAGTAATAGAGTCGATTCCAGAATCAAAAGTTATATTAATGAATAAAGAGTTTTTTATTGTACGTGAAAGCCCGGAAGAAATTATTGATAAAGTTATGGAATACTTTGCGAAGTTAGACATTTTGCATAAGCATACCGTTATCATAAAGAACGACAATGAGTATTAGTTGATTGTGGAGGCGTAATATGGATTTAACAACAATTGTGGGAATAATTGCTGGGTTTACTTTAATTACATTCGGAATTGGTCTGGATAGTATTGGGAACTTTATTGACCCAAAGAGTATTTTAATTGTATTGGGAGGTACGGTGTCAGGACTTGTTGCCAGCTACCCTGTTCGTGTTCTAAAGCTTGTGCCTAAGGCTTTTGTAAACACAGTTAAGCCAAAAAACTATGATGTTATGGCCAGCATTATACAATTGCAAGAAATGGCAATTATTGCACGTAAAAATGGTCTGCTGGCGTTGGAGGATAAAGCTAACGAGGCAGAAGACCCATTTTTTAGGCAAGGGCTTATGCTTATTGTAGATGCAACAGCCCCTGAAAAAGTAAGAGAACTTATGAACACAGACCTTGAAAATATTCAGGACAGGCACGGTGAAATTGTTGAATTTTTTGAAAAAGCAGCAGCGTATGCACCTGGCTTTGGTTTGGTTGGTACATTAATAGGCTTAATTAACATGCTTAGGTCTATGAGTTCCGAGGGTGGCTCGGATGCCCTTGCATTAAACATGGGTGTGGCGATGATTACCACTTTCTACGGCTCCATTCTTTGTAATTTAATATTTTTACCCATTGCAAAAAAACTGGCAGTAAGAAATGAAGAAGAAGCACTTTGTAAAAGAGTTATTATTGAAGGTATTCTTTCTATACAGGCTGGTGAAAATCCTACCTTTTTGAAAGAAAAGCTTATTACTTTCCTTCCTCAGTATGCACGTGATGCTGAAGGAAATGGTAAAAAAGGCAGCGGTGATGAATAATTCTTTTAGAACTGTTTATGAAAGTTGGGGAATGTTATGGCAAGAAGAAAAAGTTCGGGTGGTGCTCAAGACTGGCTGACCACTTATAGCGACTTGGTTACTTTACTATTTTGTTTTTTTGTGTTGCTTTATTCTATGTCCTCCATAGATGCTGCAAAATGGGATATACTTGTTAAAAGCTTTAACCCTGAGGCTGCTCAAGAGATAAAAGAGATAGAAACAGCTCCAGGTAAAGGTGGTACTACTGATGAGCAAGATGCTTTTGAGGAAATATATGCGCAGCTTTTTGAATATGTTGATCTTCAAGGTCTTGGGGAAGATGTGCAAATTACAGAAGGTGAAGGATATACTTTTATAACATTTAGAAATAATGTATTTTTTGATGGTGACAGCTATGTTCTAAAAAATGAAGGGAAGGTTATACTGGACAAGCTGTGTGAAATCCTTAGTGGAGTAAGTGACTCGGTGGAGGAGATACAAGTGCTTGGGCATACATCGCAGGCAAGCCCCACAGAACCAAACGAAGTTGTAAGTGACAGGTTTTTATCATCCAACCGAGCAGCAGAAGTTTTGGTATATATGCAGAAAAAAAATGTAATTGAGCCATACAAAATGATTTCAACTGGCTTTGGTCAGTTTAGACCTATAAGCAGTTTTGAAACTACAGAAAGCCGTGCAAAAAACAGGCGTGTGGAAATTATTATTACAAAAGACGAAGGTGTTACTGGAAGGCTTGATAAGTATTATGAAGAGGTTTATGGAATTGAAAGTAGTAGCAATAGCGTAGATGCATCATCGGCTAATAACTGAAATTTTTTTCCAAAAAAGAAAATATTTTATTGTTCATATTTTTTGCATACAAAGGTGTAAATATGTGTTATTATTACAAGAAAACCGATATAAAGGCAAAACAAGCTTTATTTTATCTTAAAATTAGGTTTATGGGTTTCCTTAATAATCTAAATAAATGATGCGGGAAGGTAAAACTATACATGGCAGAAGTATTAAGTCAAAGTCAGATAGATGCACTACTTGCATCAGTTGTGGCTGGAGGCAGTGTTGAGGAAACGCAGCCGGAAAGTGAAGAAAAAAGATATCGCAATTATGATTTTTATAGCCCTAAAAAATTTACAAAAGATAAACTTAATATTTTAAAAACTTCTTATGAAAACTATTCAAGAATTGCTTCTTCCAGAATTAACAGCCTTTTGCGTATTACAAGCGAGGTTGAGCTGGCAACAGTTGAGGAAGAGCGTTACTACGAGTTTAGTAACGCACTTACAGATACTGACACGCTTACTGTTATTAATGCAAAATTTCCAGATAGTGATGAGGTCACACCCATTTATATGCATATTTCGGCACCAATGATGCTAAATATGATTGACCGTATGCTTGGTGGAGCAGGAGAAGATGAGAGAGATTCTTATTCGGGGTATACTTATACAGATATTGAGCTTTCGTTATATGAAAACATTGTTAAGTATTTGGTTGAGATAATGGGCGATGCGTGGTCCAACTATTTAGAGGTAGATTTTGAAATTGGGAAGTTTGAAACTTCAAGCGGGCTTTTGCAAGAAATGCGAATGGATGAAATTGTTGTTATTGTTGTTTTGGAAATAGATGTTAGCGGCAGCACGGGAATGATGAATATTTGTATTCCGGCCACGTTGCTATCTAGTATGTTTAAAATAATTGAAAGTAAAAAAGCTCCTCATGGAAAGCTAGTTGGAAATGAGGATAAGACGACACAGCAAATTTTTGGCTTTATTAAATCTTCAACATTGGATGTAACTGCAAAAATCGGTGATGCATCATTGTCTTTAAAAGAAGTTTACAACTTAAAAGAAGGCGATATTATTAATATGATTAAGCCTAAAAACTCTGATGTGGATGTTTTTATAGACGAGAATACTTGGTTTAAGGGTAGGTTAGGAGTGCATAATAAAAACATTGCAGTAAGAATTAGCGATGTTTGCAAAAAATTATGAGTATCATGAAGGGAAGAACTTAATTTATGGGGTCAAATGTTTTTAGCTCTCTGGAAATAGACGCAATTGGCGAAATTTTAAATATTAGCCTTGGTGCTTCAGCCACTGCGGTTTCAACCATGCTAAGCAGACGAGTAGACATCACCATTCCCGTAGTTCAGGTTTCTAGCAAGGAAGAGTTTGAATTTACAAGTATGGAACCTGCTGTAGGTGTGGAAATAGTTTACATATCTGGGCTTAGTGGAAAAAATGTTATGCTGTTAAAAAGGCATGATGTTAAAGTTATTGTAGAAATTCTTATGGGTGCGGAAATACCTGAAGAAGAGTTTGAGTTAAATGATTTAAACATGAGTGCTGTCCGTGAGGTTATGAACCAGATGATGGGTTCTTCATCTACAGCACTGTCTGAATTTTTAGGCGAGGTTGTAAATATATCCACGCCAGAATCTTTTGAAATTAACACCATTGCGGATTTTAAAGAAAAATATCTTGGTGAAGAAGAGCAGATGGTGGTTGTTAGCTTTTCTCTTAATATTGAAAATGCTGTTGCAAGTGAATTTTTGAATGTAATGACTCTAGATTTGGCAAGAAAGTTGCTAGCCTGTGTTGGTTTGGGACAAGGACAAGGCGAGGAAGACGCCAAAATTGTTATTCCAAACTCTAATACAGAGGACAACAATGGGGAGGAAGCTTCACAGGAGGCAGTTGGCATTATGTCACAGGATGAGATACAAAAATTGCTTGGCGGGGGTGGAGCGCCAGCACCAGAACCACCAAAGCCATCAGGAGGAACATTATCACAGGAAGAAATAGAAAAATTGCTTAACGGCGGCAGTGCACCAGCACCAGAACCACCAAAGCAATCAGGAGGAACATTATCTCAGGAGGAAATAGAAAAATTGCTTAGCGGTGGAGCAACACCACAGCCACAGCCACAGCCTGTATATCAACAGCCTGTGTACCAGCAGCCTGCACAACCAGAGCCTAAGGTTGTTAGTGTAAGACCATTTGCACAGGAACCATCGGTTAACCTAGTACAGGAGGAACGCCCTGAAAACCTTGATATGCTTATGGATGTTGCCCTTGAGGTGTCAGTAGAAATTGGGCGAACAAAAAAGTATGTTAAAGAGATTTTGGAATATTCACAAGGGTCTTTGGTTATACTGGACACTCTTGCAGGGGATCAGGTGGATGTGTTTGTTAATGGACAATGCATTGCTAAGGGCGATGTAGTGGTAGTTGACGACTGCTTTGGTGTGCGAATTACTGAAATTTTAAATAAAAATTAAAATATAAAAATAAAACAATAAAATTGAGATAAGATTGGAAGGATGGATTTTAAATGTCTAAAATATTATTAGTTGATGACGCAGCGTTTATGAGAATGATGATTAAGGATGCATTACAGAAAAACGGTTACACAGACCTTTATGAGGCTGCAGATGGAGTTGAGGCTGTTTCTAAATTTAATGAAGTTAAGCCTGACTTGGTTATTATGGATATAACTATGCCTAATATGGACGGACTTTCTGCATTGAAAGCAATTAAAACCATTGATGCAAGTGCAAATGTTGTTATGTGTTCTGCTATGGGTCAGGAAGCAATGGTTATTGAAGCAATTAAGTTGGGCGCAAAGGACTTTATTGTTAAGCCCTTTAAGCCAGATAGAATTTTAAAAACAGTTACAACCGTTTTAGGTTAATTGCTAAAACTTATCAACTTAAGATTGTTACTTAAACATTTGCTATATAAATTATACATAGTACCTACTACAATAGTATCGGGAGGGCGTGTCTTTTTTGGCATTGCCCTAAAGGACTCTTAATGGTTTATATTATAAGGACTTGATTTATGATTATAGTAGGAGAAAGTAAGGCAATTTGTTGTTGAACGGAAAAAACAGCACTTCTTTGGTGATTAGTGTATAAGGATTTACTTTACTATACACACTGTTTTTGGAAGGAGTGTATATAGTTTGGCTGATATGATGCCTATTTTTTTTACATTTGTAATTGTTATTTTAATTTTATATTTTAGTTATGTAACCACAAAATGGATAGGTGGCAAGGCTATTGCATCTCGTGGGTCGAAATATATGAAAATTTTGGATACGCTTGCGGTCACCCAGGATAAATCGGTTATTATTTTACAGGCGGACAAAAAACATTTGCTTTTATCAGTTTCACCAACGGATATTAAGCTTATTACAGAACTTGAAAATTTTGTTCCACAAAGTACAGATTTGGAGTTAGAGGGGAAAATGCCTTTTTCTAAGAAAGAGGAATTTAAAAAACTTATGTTAAGATATTTAGGAAAACAAAAGTAGAGGCAGCAGTTTGTGTTTACCAAGGAGCATACTATGAATGATGCATTAATTAATATAAATGGCAACGGGGTTCAGTCTTTAGAAGTTTTGTTTATGCTAACCTTTATTTCTTTACTGCCCTCTATTGTTATTATGACAACATCTTTTACAAGAATTGCAATTGTGTTGTCCTTTTTAAGAAATGCCTTAGGCTTACAGCAAACACCTCCAAATAATGTATTGGTTGGTATTGCCCTTTTTTTAACTCTTTTCATTATGACACCAGTTATAGATGAGGTGAATACAGCGGCATATATACCTTACAAAAATGAGGAAATCACTCAAAAAGAGGCTTTGGATAAGGTATCGGTACCACTTAAAGAATTTATGCTTAGGCAGACAGAGGTAGACACCTTAGATATGTATATGGATTTTGCTGGTGAAGAATTGCAAGACGGCGATTATTTAAAAGTGCCAATGACGGTAGTTATTCCATCCTTTATTACATGCGAGTTAAAACGTGCATTTACTATTGGATTTTTGTTGTTTTTACCGTTTTTGTTAATAGACATTGTAGTGTCAAGTACACTTATGTCTATGGGTATGATTATGTTACCTCCAGCCACAATTTCACTGCCATTTAAAATTTTGCTCTTTATCACCGTAGACGGATGGCAACTTTTATTCTCCACTTTAATAAAGGGATTCCAGTGAAATAGTATAGTAAAAAATATTTATGCAATGTGCTTTAGAAATGGGTGGATATGATGACAAATTCAGAGGTACTTGAAATAATGCAGATGGCGGTTGTTGTTGCCATTAAGCTAGGCGGGCCGATACTTATACTTAGTATGGTTATTGGTGTGTTTATATCCATTATTCAAGCGGCAACCCAAATTCACGAGCAAACGATTACCTTTGTACCAAAGGTGGTTATAATTGGTTTGCTTCTTTTGGTAGGAGGGTCTTGGATGCTTGAAACATTGCAGGACTTTTTGTACCAGCTTTTTGAAATGATGATATAAAAAAGGAACAGGCTTGGAGGAATTGGAATATATGAATGACTATACCAATTTTATTTTTCTCTCATTAGTGTTTATGAGAATGTCTGGGTTTGTACTTTTAAATCCTATTTTTTCAAGGCAAAATGTTCCTGTTCAGGTTAAAACAGGTTTGGTTATAGCACTTACGGTAATTGTGTATACCGCAACACCCGTGCCAGACATTATGCCAGCAACCTTTTTAGAATATGGCGTATTACTGCTGAAGGAATTTGCGGTGGGGTATGTAATAGGGTTTGTTATCACGCTGTTTTCTTATGTAATTATTTTTGCAGGAGACTTTATAGATATGGAGCAGGGCATTTCTATGTCTAAAATTTATGATGCCCAAAGTAATTCGTCAATATCTGTTAGTGGTACATACTACAATGCTCTGTATATGTTAATGTTTTTTGCAGTTGATGCACACGTGGCGTTGTTAAATATTTTGATTACATCTCATAAGGTGGTACCTTACGGCAGTGTAACATTTGGGCAGGAACTGCCTCAAAGCATTTTGGATATGTTTGTTATGTGCACCGAGTTTGCAGTAAAAATGGCATTCCCGGTGGTGGCAATAGAATTCCTTTGTACAATAGGCATGGGTATTTTAATGAAAGCGATACCGCAGATTAATATATTCGTTGTGAACATTCAGCTTAAAATATTTGTAGGGCTTTGCCTTATGCTTATGCTGTTTACACCTATGACTGATTTTGTGCAACAATTAATAGTTATTATGATGGAGCATTTACAAGGTGCATTACAGCTTTTGATTTGATTTTCTAGGACGATGAAAGGGGGGATGACTGTTGGCAGGTAGTGATTCCAAGACCGAAAAAGCATCGCCCAAACGACGGAAGGACGAGCGAAAAAAAGGTAATGTATTAATGAGCAAGGACGTTATTGCCATTGTTTCAATAATAGGTATGTTTTTTTTCCTCAAAGTTATATTCCCATTTATGATAGATACCTTAAAACAGGTAATTAATACATTTTTTGATTTAGCGGCAGTAGAAACAGAAATGACGGAAGGTATGCTTAAAGACGTAGCAAGGGAACTTATTTTTGCATTTTTCAAAGTTTGCTTTCCTTTACTTATAGCGGCGGGGTTTTTGGCAGCAGCAGCAACGGTTGCGCAAACAAAACCAATGTTTGTTACCGATAGTTTGAAGCCAAAGTTTAACAGGCTTAATCCTATTGAGGGGTTTAAAAGGCTATTTTCGGCTAAAAGTGCTTTTGATGTACTAAAGGGCATACTTAAAATAACTATTCTATTAGTTATTTTATATAAATTTGTTTCAAACAGTATTTTGGGCTTATCTCGAACGTTGGATATGGACTTGTATTCGTCCATAGTTATCCTTTTGGACTTGATTATGAGTTTGGTTTTTAAGGTGGCACTAGCTTTTTTGGTAATAGCCGTATTCGACTTTGGTTTCCAATGGTGGGAGTATGAAAGAAAAATTAAAATGTCTAAGCACGAAATGAAAGAAGAGTACAAGCAAATGGAAGGGGACCCGCAGATTAAGGGGAAAATTAGAAATTTGCAAAGAAAGATGGCAATGGCCCGTATGATGCAGGAAGTTCCAGACGCAGATGTAGTTATTAAAAACCCTACACATTTTGCTGTTGCGCTTAAATATGATTCTGAGAAAAGCTCTGCACCTATGCTAATTGCAAAGGGACAGGATTATATGGCACTACGTATTATTAAAATGGCAGAGGAAAATGATGTGGTTGTTATTGAAAATAAGCCTTTAGCAAGGGCAATTTATGCAACAACTGATTTAAACAGAGAAATACCGCAAGAATTTTATGGCACAATAGCCGAGATTCTTGTTTATGTATATAAATTGAAACAAAAGATGTTATTATAGTTAGAAATGGTGTGAAATATGAAAAGTCTTTTGAGAAATTCGGTATCATTGTTTGTAATAATAATTGTACTGCTTTTGGTTATTCCATTAAATACGTTTTTATTGGATATTTTATTTATTGTAAATATATCAATTTCTTTAATAATGCTTTTAATTACAATGAATATAAAGGAATCACTGGAGTTTTCCATCTTCCCATCGCTGCTTTTGATTACTACATTGTTTCGATTGGGACTTAACATTTCATCAACAAGGCTTATTTTAACACGGGAGGGCGCTGCAGGTAAGGTTATAGAAGCCTTCGGTACATTTGTATTGCAAGGCAACGTAGTTGTTGGTGTTATTATATTCCTGATTATCGTTTTGGTGCAGTTCATTGTTATTTCCAAGGGTGCAGAGCGTGTTGCAGAGGTTGCCGCAAGGTTTACGCTGGATGCTATGCCTGGAAAACAGATGGCTATTGATGCCGACTTAAACTCTGGACTTATAACAGAACAGGATGCAAAAATAAGAAGATACAAGATACAAAAAGAAGCCGACTTCTACGGCGCTATGGATGGTGCCACAAAGATTGTTAAAGGCGATGCCATAATGTCTATTATTATTACGGTAATAAATTTTATTGCCGGTGTAATTATAGGTGCTGTGCAGTCTGGAATGCCTTTTGCTGAGGTATTACAGGTTTATTCCATTGCCACTATAGGTGATGGATTGGTTTCGCAGATACCAGCACTTTTAATTTCAACAGCAACGGGCATGATTGTTACACGTGCAGTTTCTGACGGAAGTTTAAGTGCCGATGTAACAGGGCAGTTTCTTGCCCAGCCACAGGCAATTATTATTGGTGGAGGGTTGGTTGGCATACTTGCAATCATGCCTGCAACACCAACAATGCCTTTGCTAATAACATCTGCTATGCTTTTGTCACTTGGCATAACTGCAAGCAGAAAAATGAAAGCAGCAGAGAAACAGGAAGAAATATCACTTTCTATGCCTGAAAGTACAGCTGAGGCACCAACAGAGGATGACTACTACAAGGATATAAATAACATATATACTTTGCTTAACGTTGAACCAATAGAGATGGAGTTTGGCTATAGCTTGATTCCACTTGTGGATGAGAGCAGCGGCGGAAAACTTATTAACCGTATTGTAATTTTTAGAAGGCAGTATGCACAGGATATGGGCTTGGTAATACCCTCTATACGATTGAGGGACAGCGCTTCCCTTAATACAAACCAGTATACAATTAAGATTAAGGGGGAGGTTATTGCCAGCGGAGAAATTTTAGTTGACTATTATCTGGCACTTGAGCCAACAACCCCTGCAGGTGAGATTGATGGAATAGACACAATTGAGCCGGCATATGGCATACCAAGTAAGTGGATTTCACCAGAAAACAAGGAACTTGCGGAAATTTATGGCTACACTGTTATAGACCCACTTTCGGTTATGCTTACCCATATGTCGGAAACTGTTTCAAGGCATTCCTACGAGCTATTATCAAGGGCAGAAGTAGTGCAGTTAATAGATAATGTTAAGAAATATGCACCAGAATTGGTACAAGAGGCTTTTCCTAACATTGTTACATACGCAATTTTTCAAAAGATTTTATCCAACCTTCTAAAAGAGGGTATTCCTATAAAGGATATGGTTACTATTATTGAAACCATTATTGATGCATCGGCAACAACAAGAGATGTGGATGCTATTACAGAACGCATAAGAGTTGCACTGAAACGCACGATAACAAGAAAGTTCTGTGAAAATGGTCAGATGAGGGTAATTACTTTGGATGCAGAGTTGGAAAAAACCATTATTACAAGCATGTCTAAAAGCGAGCAGGGTATTTATTTATCCCTTAGCCCAGAGGTATTACAGAAAGTTTTATCACAGATGGCAGACAATATTAAACGCTTTAACGAAGTTTCCAATAAGCCAATAATTTTAACAAGCCACGTTATTCGCATCTATTTCTATAGGTTAATAGAACAGTTTTACCCTAATATTTATGTTCTTTCCTTTAATGAAATAGCGAACAATGTGCAAATTCAGGCTATAGGAAATATTAGCAGTTAGCATGGGAGAAATGATATGGACCGTAACGAAAAATACGTGGGCATAACAAATGAAGAATTATTCCGCATATACAAAAAAACGGGTGATATCAGCATTAAGCACGAGCTTGTGCTCAGGTATGTACATATTGTAAGAAGTGTTGCAATTCAAATGCGTGGGGTATACAATGAGTTTACACAGTTCGATGATATTGTAAACGAGGGCGTTTTGGCAATTATGGGTGCTATAGACAAATTTGACCTAGAGAAAAACATAAAGTTTGAAAGCTATATTTCTAAGCGCATGAGGGGCCTTGTTATAGATATTGCAAGAAAAAATGACTGGGTGTCACGAAGCACAAGGAAGAACGCAAAAGATATTGATAAAGCCACAAATACTCTTTTTACCCAACTTGGCAGAATGCCTGCTGATGACGAAATTGCAGCTTACCTTAATGTGCCCATTGAAAAATATCAGGATTTTTTGGAAAAATCAAATGTAATGAACGTACTCTCCTTTGAGATGCTTTTGCAGGAAGCAGGAGAGGGACGAATGAGCGGACAAGTACTGAACTCGGATACGGAAACCATGCCAGAGTTCTGCCTTGACCGAACGGAAATGGAGCAAGAAATAAAAAAAGCACTTGGGAAGCTTAGAGAAAGGGAGCAGCTGGTAGTTTCTCTGCATTATGTGCAGGAATTAAGTATGAAGGAAATTGCAGTTGTACTTGGTGTAAGCGAGCCAAGGGTATCGCAGATGCACTCTAACGCTTTGCGAAAGCTTAGGATATATTTGCAAGAGGGAAACGGTATTTTTTAGGAGGGGTAATGTGTTTAAAGGATATTACACTTTAACGTCCAGTATGCTTACGCAAAATAAAAATATGGATGTTATTAGCAATAATTTAACCAATATGTCCACGCCGGGTTATAAAAAAGAACAATTTGTTTCAGGTACATTTAAAGAGGTGCTATATTCTCAATCTGCAAACAATGTTTCTGGTGCAATTAACCAGAATATGGGTAGTGTATCTATGATTTCAGCACCATATGAAACGGTTACAAATTTTGAAGATGGTGCATGGGATGAAACTGGAGGGAACCTTGATTTTGCAATTAAGGGCAATGGATTTTTTAAGATTGAAAGCGAAGATGGCGTTAAATATACTAGAAACGGTTCGTTTATAATTGACGATGAGGGATATTTGACACTTCAAGGGCAAGGTCGTGTGGCAGGCAAAGATGGTGATATATATATGTCTACAGATAGTATTAACGTAGACAACGAAGGTAATATTATTGGAAACGGTGGGCAGATATTGGGAACAATTGACGTTGTGGATTTTGAAGACTACACTCAGCTTGCAAAAGCAGGCGAGGGAGTATTTACTACTGATGCAGAGGAAATCCCCGTTCCATCAAGTTTAAAGTGGAAAATTATTGAATCATCTAACGTAAGTGCATTAGACGAAATGACAGCCATGTTAAGCAGTCAGCGTGTACTGCAAAGTGCAGCGCAGGTGTTAAAAATGTATGACCAGCTTGCCAGTAAAGCCGCAACAGAGATAGGGAAGGTATAAATAAAAAATCATGGTAAATTCAAAATTATTTTGGGGAAATGTGTATTTTTATGGTATAATTATAAGTAAATACATAAGTAAATAATTTTGTTTATAATTACATAATCGGGGGGATTTTATGAATTTATCATTTTACTCTGCATCTGTTGGGGCAACAGCACAGCAGTCAAAGTTAGATGTTATAGCAAATAATTTTGCTAATATAAGTACAGAAGGTTATAAAACGAAAAATGCTACCTTTTCCGATTTATTGTATACAACAACCGAAGGAGCACAGGGAGGGGCAGTTGAGCGTGGAAGCGGAACAAGGCTTGACAACACCTATAGTGTTTTTGATGCGGGAGCGTACATAGAAACGGACTCGAAGTTGGATTTTTATATTGAAGGAAGAGGTTTTTTTGCTTTGCAGAACCCTTCAACGGAAGAAATTGTATATACAAGAAACGGAAATTTTGCCATGGCACAAATGGGAGAGGATTTTTATCTAACCTCGGGAGACGGATATTTTGTGTTGGATGAAAATGGAAATACTATAAGATTAAATGATTTAGAGGATGATGAAATTAAGCCTGCTGTATATGATTTTGCTATTTTAGATGGAATTAGCAGTGCTGGCGACAGTAATTATGCACCAACCGAAAGAAATGGAGAAGCATTTTTAAGTAACGTGGAAACAACTCAGTGTAGGTTGGAAAGTTCCAACGTGGATATAAGCAAGGAAATGACGAAGGTTATAGAAACCCAAAGAGCATACCAATATGCACTTAAAATGGTTCAAACCTCCGATGAAATACAAACTACAATCAACAGTTTACGTGGGTAGTTGGAAACAATAAATTTTGGTGTTATAGCCTTATAAAAACATTTAGAGGGATGATGTTGTGGAAATTAAAAGTTACGATGAAATGAATAAAGACGAAATAGATGTTTTTAGAGAGATAGGAAGCATTGGTACAGGCAATGCGGCAACTGCACTTTCAAGTACACTTTCTGCAAGGGTTTCTATGTCATTGCCAGAGGTAAACATTTTAGACTATAGCACCGTAAGTGCATTTTTGGGTGGCCCTGAAAAAATAATTGCCGCTGTATTGGTGCATATTACTGGTGATATAGAGGGTATTATGCTGTATCTGCTGGACTTAAATTTTATTAATTTTGTTTTGGAAAAGCTTAATTTAGAGCGTATTGAAACATATGAAGACCTAACTGATTTGGATAAATCTGCTATTTCAGAAGTGAGCAATATTATTATTTCGTCTTATGCCAGTGCTGTATCTCAACTGGCAGGGATATCAACAAGGTTATCTGTGCCAGCTATGGCAATTAATATGTTAGGTGGCATTATGTCTGTGCCTATGAGCGAATATGGGTATATAACAGACAAAATGATGATGATAGGTGGAAATTTTATTTACGAAAATCAGGAAATGACCAGCAACCTTCTTATGTTGCCTGACATAAAATCTTTAAACTTTTTGCTTAAGAAATTGGGTGTTATTTGTGACTAGTAACATAGTAGTTGGTATTGCTGATATGAAGATGGCGAGAAATGAAGGCGTACTAGTAACATATGCCCTTGGCTCATGCATTGGAATTTGTTTGTACGACCCAGTTGTTAAGCTAGCGTCAATGATACACATTATGCTTCCAGTTAAACTGGAAAATTCCAATGATAATGTTTTTAAGTTTGCAGATACAGGTATACCTGAAACCCTTAGAAAAATGGAGGTTTTTGGTGCGGTACGTAACCGTATTGTTGCAAAAATAGCAGGCGGTGCAAGGATGTTCGATATTCCCGGAAATGGAAGTTTGGGGAATATAGGGATGAGAAACATTGAAAGTGTAAAGCAAACATTGCGAGGACAGGGCATCCGCCTTTTAAAAGAAGACGTTGGTGCTAATTATGCACGAACCTTATATTTTGATTGCAAAACAGGAAACGGTGTTATTAAATCTTACGGAAGAAACGAAATAATTTTGTAGGTGCTTATTAAAAAATAAAATTACCAGCCAAGGGGGAAATAATATGAAAAAGACTGATAAAGGTGGAATTTTACTGGAATCTGGCACTAATGAAATGGAGATTATGGAGTTTAAAATAAACGGTAATCTTTATGGAATTAACGTAGTTAAGGTGCGTGAAATTATGATTGCGGCACCTGTTACGCCTATGCCTCATTCTCATCCAGTAGTTGAAGGTATGTTTAAACCACGTGACCAAGTTTTGACTGTTGTAAATTTGCCTAAGTACCTTTATGATGATAAAGCCGAGGTTGGTGAAAAGGATTTATTTATTATAACAAATTTTAATAGCATGTACATCGCATTCAGGGTACATAGTGTAGAGGGCATTGTTCGCCTTTCTTGGGAAGATATACAAAAACCAGATAAAACCATAAGCAAAGGCCAGGAGGGTGTTGCAACTGGCATTACGCAAATTAATGGACAGCTGGTAACAATACTGGACTTTGAAAAAATTGTTGCTGAAATATCCCCATCAACAGGTATTCAAGTTGCAGATATTGAAAAAATGGGTGAAAGACGTCAGAATGATTCCCCTATACTGATTGCAGAAGACTCTATATTGCTGGCTAATATAATTACAGAGTCTTTGCATAAAGCTGGCTTCACCAATATAATCAAGTTCGATAATGGACAAGAGGCATGGAATTTTCTTGAGTCTATTAAAGATGAGAAAAATATTAAAGAAAAGGTTTCTATTATTATTACGGATATTGAAATGCCAAAGATGGATGGACATCGTTTAACAAAGCTTGTTAAATCTGACATAAATTTGAAAAAGATTCCATTGATTATCTTTTCATCTATGATAAACGGGGAAATGTATATAAAGGGTAAGCAGCTTGGTGCTGATGAACAGATTACGAAGCCTGAAATACATAGGTTGGTAGAGATTATTGACTACCTTCTTGGTAAGCATGACCCAATGTAAATGATATAAAGATGCCATAGCGGAGAAAAAGTATGGCATTTTAGGAATTTTAAAGGGATAGCCCTTTAGGATTATAGGTATAAAAAACCGCTATGTTAACTGTTAAAAGTTAATATAGCGGTTTTTCATGTATAGATTATTTTTTATAAAATGATTTGTCACCACAAATTTTTTTGCTCATTACCTTATCAATGGCAACTAACTTTGCAGCAGCACTTTTACAATCCATAAAAGTTGAATATAACTTTAAATCCTCAGCGGATAGGTCATCTGGAACAACCATGTCTTTTTGCATCAAGTATCTTGCACGTTGTGCTTTTTGTGGCTCTAGTGCAGCTACAAGCTGTTCACGGCGGTTGTTTATTTCTTCAATTTCTAACAGTATGTCAGTACGCATTTTTAAATATATTTTGAAAGAAACCATATCATTACGGCTAATGCAGCCTGACATTTGCTGGGTTATGTCAAGCAATTCACTTACTTTATTATATTTTTTACGTAAATTTATGGCAATCTCTAACAGTTCATTATCCAATGCAATACATCCCCCAAACAAAAAATTATTGTTTTCCTGTGCTCACTTTGTCCGCTTCCTTAAAGCTGTTTCTTAAGTTTAAAATTAATGGACGTATTTCAGCAATAAGTTTTGCATTTCTTCCCGCTTTAATTCTTATAAGCTGGAAAAGAAAAAAGTCGTAAAGTCTTTTAAGTTCTGCACTGATGGGATAGCTTTTATCAAGGGTTGCATTAAGATATTTTATTATGTCGGTGGTTCTGTCAACAGAAGCCTCAAAGGTTGTGTAATCCTTGGTATTTAAAGCAATCTCACTTCTGCTCAATCTTTTTAAAGCTTCGTCATACAAAAGAATAAGCATTTCACCTGAGGTCATAGTGTTAACTGACTGCTGCTTATATTGCTGATAACCGTAGTTATTCATAATTTATAATCCAACCTTTCAAGTTTACTGATTTAAAGATCCGAAAACATTGTACTTTGGCTGTTCATTTTTGATATTGCCAATTCCAATGCAGTAAATTTAGCTTGATAACGCTCTTCTTGATTTTCAAGCTTGTCCTCTAAATTTTCAATGATGTCATTTATAAGGTCTTCTTGTGTTTGGATACTATTGCTTAAAAGTGATGTAGCAGAGGCTTCATTACCAGCAAGTTCAAGAAGTATACCCTTAGTTGCGCCGGTTGTTTTTGCATATTTATCTAAAGTAGTGGATAACTTTGTCATTGCACCAATATTTGTAGTTTTGGAGCCGGTGGCAGTAGTTGTTGTTGTGCCAGCGGAAGTAAATAGCTGTTTTACGGTGTCTGGTTCAGACTCTAGTGCTGCAATAAGCGCATCTTCATCTAATGTTACTTTTCCATTATCAGCATAGTCGCTAGAGGTAGATATACCAATAGAGCTCCAGCTAAGGCCGTCCGTTCTGTCGTATGAAAAAACGTTACGGAGTTCGGTGGAAAGGCTCATAAGGGTTGAGTCGGCAAAAAGAATGCCTTTTTTTGCTTTTGTCTCCCAGGCGGTAATTTGAGATTCTGTCATATCTTCCTTCTGTTCATCAGTAAGAGGCTCGTAATCATTATCTGGTTTTTCAGTGTAAGCACTATTAACAGCTGCAACAATTGTGTTGTATTCTTCTACCATAGTTTTTATTGCGCTAACGATACTATCGGAATTAACGGATGAAGTTATTTTTACGGCCTCGGTACCCTCAATATAGTTTCCAGATGCGTCATACCCGAAAGTGCCATCTAAAGAAATTGTAATGCCATCAACATTAATGTCGTTTGTACCACGGGTTACTTCTACGGCATCTTGCCCACCAGTGCCGTCGTAATCAATAAGCAAAATTGCATCCTGACCATCTGTGGAAACTCCGTTATAGTCAGTCCCAGTTTTGCCAAACAATAATGCACCAAGGTCATTTCCTTCAGTAGGTTCAGTAATTGCAACTGTTCCTGAAGCACCGTTTTCATCAGATTTAATTGTGAATTTATCTGTAGTGTTGGAATAGCTGATAGTAACATTTGCATCAGAAGAATTAATTGTCTCCATCACTTTGTCAAGGGTGGTGTTTTTATCAAAGGCAACTGTGTTTCCGTCAGAATCTGTATAGCTGGATATGGTTTTACCGTTTATGGTAATAGAGTAATTACCATCGACAGCGCTGTTTGCAAGACCACACTCAGCAAGGGTTGCACTTGTGTTTACACGGTTTGAAGTTCCGGCAGTAATGCCAAAAACACCAGTGGAGCCAAGCAAACCAGTTGAACCAGCTGAAATTGATAAAGTTGACGATGTATCAGCAGCACCCGTTGTAGCAGAAGTTGTAGCGAAAGAAATTCCGTTTTCTGCTGTTGTGTCTACTGAAATTCTTCCACTGCCAAAAGCGGTATCAAGCTTTGTTTGAAGAAAGCCTTGAAGGGATGCGAGGTCAGTTAAAGCACTCGTATCATCAAAGGTAATGGTTTTAGCTGTATCGTTATATTTAAATGTCATGGTTTGCCCGGAAAGTCTTTCGGCTAAAGTTTTGGTTTCTTTAAGGGCGGCGGTATCAATAACGCTGCCACTTGTGCCAGTACTTGTAAGTACCGTTTCGGCAGATTCTAAGCTGCTTAACCCCAATGCTGAAAGCGCGGACGCAGTTCCTCCTGTAATTTTAATAGAGTTAGAGTTTCCACTTTGGGCTGTGAAACAGAGGGAACCGTCTGTGTTAGCAGTAACTTTAAGGACATCACCAAGGTTGGCTCTGTCTGTAGTTTGGGTTTTTAAATCTTTATCTGCAAGGGCTTCATTTATTAAAGCAGCAACGTCTTCTGCGCTGGTACAAACCCCTGATTCAGCATCAAGTGTAACATAATACTTATCAGTACCATATGTAAAAGCGATGGACTTGCCTGCTATTGTTGAAACATCTGCGTCTGCGAAGTTAATAGCACCTGTTTCAAGCAACTGAGTTGAGGCTGTGCCGCTTGATTTAAAAGAGGCATCGGTAGCAAGCTGTTTAACAGCATCTATAGATACGTTTGTTGCTGAAGAAGAAGTACCAGATACTGAAACCTTGCTGCTGTTGGTGCTGCTAGTAACACTTGAAGTATATTTTGAGTAAAAGCTTGAACTGCAAAGGTTAGTGCTTGACGCATAAGAAGTATATTTGTTTGCAAAGGAAATAAGCTGTGAACTGATGGACTGATAAGCAGTTTGCTGCCAGCCTAAGGTTGTAAGCTTTTGCTTATTTTTTGCTATTTTACTCCTTGTACTGGTTGTCATTGCATCAATTAATGAGTCTGTGTCCAAATTACTGGCAAGACCGCTTATGCCACTGCTTACATATGATGTGGAACTTGAAGTGCTGGATGTAAGACTTGATAAACTAGCCATAATAATCCTCCTTTATGGTTATAATTCTACAAAATATTTGCTTTATCTAAAATTCTCTATACTTATTCATCGACATATAGTATACTTTTCATAAGAGTAATTTTGATAATTTTGTAGTTGAGGTGATATTTTTGTCTATAATAATTACATTAACAAACCAAAAAGGCGGTGTTGGAAAAACTACAACTTCCAGTGCTTTAGTGACGGGTCTTGCACTTAATGGATATAAAGTGTTAGGGGTAGATTTAGACCCTCAGGGGAATTTGGGTTTTTGCCTTGGTGTAGATTTTGAAAGCACTACAACAATTTACGAGGTGTTTAAGGGTCAGGCATCTATTGAGGACGCTATACACAAAACAGAATTTGGGGATATCATTCCTTCAAACATATTACTTAGTGGGGCAGAGCTTGAATTTAATCGCTCGGGCAGAGAATTTCTTTTAAAAGAATATTTAGAGCCATTAAAGGGAAAATATGATTTTATTGTTATTGATACACCGCCGGCATTGAATATTTTAACCGTTAATGCATACGTGGCATCGGATTTCCTAATTGTGCCTATGATACCGGAGATTTTGAGCCTTTTGGGCGTAACACAGCTTAGGGAAACTGTGGAAACCGTTAAGCGTTTTTATAATGAAAAGCTAGTGGTTATGGGGTTACTTTTAACTAAGTTTAACGGCAGAACAAACCTTGCAAAAGAGGTTTCCGAGATGGCAGACCAAATAGCCCAACAACTGGATACAAAGGTTTTCAATTCTAAAATAAGGGCGGGTGTAGCAGTTGCTGAGGCTCCAGCACATGGGGAATCTATTTTGCTGTATGCCCCAAGGAGCAAACCAACCATAGACTATGTAAATTTTGTTGAGGAAGTTCTAAGAAGAATAAAACATCATATAAAGGAAATGAAAGCAAAGTAAAAACGCATAAGGCAACGGGGTTTAAGTTTATGTAGAAAGAGGACGGGTATGGCCAAGAAAACGAACAAAACAGAACATGTATTAAATTTAATTTCCAAGGCGAAGGAAACAAACCCTACAGAGGACGATGATGTTGAAATTGAAACCATAGACAGTAAGGTTACGCCAGATTTATCTTTTGTGGATTTGCAGCTGGCACATGACACAGAGTTATCCCAAAAGATTAAAGAAAACCTGTCACAAGAGGAAGAACCTGTGCACACACAACCATTACATGAGCAAAGTGCATTGGAAAAAGTGGTTATGAATGCCGCAAAGGCAGTTGTGGAAGAGGAAACCCCAAGAGAGGTGATTGAAGAGCCTTCTGCAAGCATGGAAGAGCCTGTAAAAGAGCAGGAAAGCTATGTGATACAAAGCAATCGCAAAGACGTACAGGTAGAGCCACTGCCAAATTTGGATGCAACAGAAACACCTGAAACGCTTGTAATACCTGAAGTACCTGAAATACCTGTAACTCCATCAACACCTGTAACACCTGCCCATACAGAAACAGTTGAAAATGTGGATCAACAGGATGTGAAGAAAGAGGCAAAGGAGGGGTATTGTTACGTGAATATACTTGAAGCAATTGTTAAAGAACGTGTGGAAACATATATGCGCAAGTTTGGTGTTTGCACATGTCCAAGGTGTGTTGCTGACACAATAGCGTTAACCCTTAACGGACTGCCGGCCAAATATGTTGTTATAGATAAAAACTCGGGTTCACCAATGTTTAACTATTTAGAAACCCAATATGCAGGGGCAGTTGCAACACAACTTTCACAGGCGTGTATTGTAGTGAAAAATAACCCATATCATTAAATAATAAAAAAGTATGTATTTTATAAGGCTTAATTACCTTTAAGATACATACTTTTTTGTTTAACTTTTACTAACAGACCAAAAAGGACCACCGTAACTAGATGCATATTTTGCCTCAGATAGTATAATATCAAAACTCCACGCTTTTTGGCTGTTTTCCAGGCTTTTAGCATCGGCAATCAGCACTTCGCCGTTTTCCGTAACCCCACGCAAAATTATAAAATGTCCGCCAGAGGTAAAATGACCTTTATCCATTAAAACAACAACTAAATTACCTTTGTTAAGCTCATCTATAAGGGTTGCTTTGCTTGGCGTTATAAGGCTTTGGGCGGTAAGCCCGTAGTTTGCTGCACCATTGGCTATTATGGAGTGGTAAGAACCACCGTTATTAGCAAACTCCCCGTTATCGTATGCCCATTTTGCCGCATCTGTGGGGTATACGATGTCATCTGTAAGGCTTGAGACAAGCATGGCAATGGTGGTTGGCCCACAACCATACACAGCAAGGGTGTTGCTGTTGCCATAAATTGAATCGCCCCATCGTGGGTCTGTTTGGGAGAAATACGTTACTTTACTGGAATTGCTGTAAAATATAACCTCCACCGTTTCAGCAGGGGAATTTTGTGTGATACTAACGGGTTCTACTTTGGCGATAATGGCTTCATTCTCTTTTTCTTTTTCTTTGTATTCCTCATATTTATATGCTAAATCCGTTATAACTGTAGTGGCCAACTGGGAAGCATTATCAGCGAATGTACTTGTATTTTCCACAATATTTTGTGCTTGGTTCTTTGCGTATATTTTGAAATAGCCAATATCTTTAGGGGTAACATAGGCTGAAAAAAGAGCAAGAAAAATACAAAATCCTATAAACGTAGTGCTAAAAACCGTTGCAAGCAACACGTCAAAAACATTCCCAATTTTTTCGCCAAAGGAAGGTCGGGTTCGTCGTCGGCTGTATTTATTTTGATTTTTGTAGTAATTGTTCATAGCACACGCCCATGTTTACCTTTCGTAACGTCAGATAATATTCGTCCATCTCGTATTGTTATAACCCTTTTTTTCATTACAGCAACCAGCTTGGTTGCGTGGGTTGCAATTAGCACAGTTTTGCCAAGCTTATTGATGTCGTTAAAAATATTCATTATATCCCAAGCGGTTTCGTAATCCAAATTTGCTGTGGGTTCGTCGGCAACTACAATCAAGGGATTATTTACAACAGCCCTTGCCATCAGCACCTTAAACCGTTCTCCTTCGGATAATTCCCTTGGGTATTCATTCATTTTTTTTGTGATGCCCACCAAGCCCAATGCTTTTGGTATGGTTTCTTTAATGGTTTTTGTGGGTTGATCTGTTACACGCATCACCAGTTCCAAGTTTTGGTAAACTGTTTTGTTTTCCAAAAGACCGATTTCTTTTGTAATGATGCCAAACATACGCCTATAGTAGGGAAACTGTTCTCGTCCCAGTTGGTTTAAAGGCAAGGTGGATACACAAATGTCGCCAGAGGTGGGGTCTATATCCTTAGTGATCAGTTTAAGAAGTGTGCTTTTGCCTGCACCGCTTTTGCCTACAAAAAATACAAATTCTCCACTATCTATGTTAAGGGTGATGTTTTTAACGCCAAATTCATCTGAAAATGCGTTGTTATTATATTGTTTAGAAACCTTTTCCAGATGTATCAAAACAGTAATCTCCTTTTAACATAAACTAATTATGCCTTTAATTTGAACTAATTATGCCGTTAGTATATCATTTAATTGTAAAATTGCATATCTTTAAGGGGAAAAAAAGAGAATTTTGAAAAAAGTTATATTTTTGCCAAAAAAAACTAAAAAAGGTATTAAGTTTATTCTTTTTGTTCCGATATAGTATGTGTAAACAATAAATGACAACCCGGGTTCATTTGTTGAGGTATTTGGTTTTATTACTTATTGCAAAAGAGGAAATGGATTTCCTCTTGGTTACCACAAGGAGGTACACAATTATGAGAATTCAAAATAATAACGCTGCTAACAATGCGCTTAGACAGTACAGCTCTAACAACTCTACTTTATCAAAGAACCTTGAAAAATTATCATCAGGCTACCAGATTAACCGTGCTGGCGATGACGCTGCTGGTCTTGCAATCTCTGAAAAAATGAGAAGCCAGATTACAGGTCTTGAAAAAGCAACAGATAACTCTAACGATGGTATTTCTTTAGTACAAACAGCAGAAGGTGCTTTAACAGAAGTTCACTCAATGTTGAACCGTATGACAGAGCTTGCTACACAGTCTGCCAATGGTACATTCGATGACGAAACAGACCGTGCTAGCCTTCAGGAAGAGGTTGACTCTCTGTTAGAAGAAATCGATAGAATTTCAGAATCTACAAACTACAATGGTATTAACTTGTTAGATGGTTCTGTTAGTTCTTCAACTTCAAAGATTAGCAAAACAGATAACAGTTTAGCAACTTTTGCTGATGTTGATGCGACTAAAGGTGTATATACTTCCCAAATTGTAACAGATCTTGCAAATATTGGAGATACATATGATTATACTATAAACTATGAAGTTAACGGTAAACAAGAATCATTTACAGCTTCTTATACTGCAACCGCTGCTGCACCAGGTGTACAAGCTGTTGGAGATGAAATTGCTAAGCAAATGAAAGATGCTGGTTTAGATGAACTGTTTGATATCGATAGTACAACCACACCTGGTGTACTTGTGTTTACTGCAAAAGATGCCGGCACTGATGGTGCAGTAGTTACAGGTGTTTCTGGTTCAAACACTGTAGCATCTACAGGTGTAAAAACTGATGATGGTCTTGCTGTTACAGTTACTACAGCGGCTTCAGATGCTTCAACAACTGTTGATATTAGTGCTTTAACTGTTATTACTGCAGCCTCAGAATCAAATGATATTGAAAATAGTATTATAACAGTTAATGGAGAAAGATTTGCATTTGTAGATTCTACGGCAACTGCAGCAGGTATTGATCCAGACATTAATGTTGTAGTTGCAGCTGGAGCAAATCCTGTTGCTGCAGAGGCTACTACCATGGCTGCATTAATTGAGCAAAAAACAGGTGTTAAAAGTACTACTGATGGTTTATCTGCAGAGATTTCTATCAGCGAGAAAAACACTACATCTGGTTCAGCAAATGGCTTACAGTTACAGGTAGGTGACACTGCTGAAAACTTTAATAAGGTTAGTGTTGGCATTGATGATATGAGTTCTTACTCACTTGGTCTTTCCACTGTTGATATCAGCTCACAGTCAGGTGCTGATTCTGCTCTTGCAAAAATCAAGTCCGCTATTAACACTGTTTCTGCAACAAGAGGTAAACTTGGTGCTACTCAGAACAGACTTGAGCACACAATCAACAACCTTGCTGTAACAACAGAAAACATCACAGAGGCTGAAAGCCGTATCCGTGACGTAGACATGGCGAAAGAAATGACAGAATATACACAGAACAATATTCTTTCACAGGCTTCACAGGCTATGCTTGCACAGGCAAACCAGTTACCACAGGGTGTTCTTCAGTTATTACAGTAATAAAAACAGTAACTCAATTAATAAATTTAGGGTGCAGACATTGTCTGCACCTTTTTTTTGTTGCCAAAAACCTTGGGCGTTGCCCAAACCCACTTGCTTTTAGATGGGTCAATGGGTGAAACCCTTGTGGGTGTTTGAGGGCAAAGCCCTCAAGGTTTTGTCACTTTTTATACTTTTTCTGCTTAAAAAGTTATACGAATAGTCTTATCGTTTTGTGTAAAACGGTCGATATATTAATTAGATGATATAAATGATGTATAAATATAATTTAAAGCAATTTAAAGGACGAGGAGAATTCCTATGAAAATTCAAACAAATCAATTTTATAATCTCCAATCAAATATCAAAAAGCAGTCACAGGCAACTAACAGCCAAAACAGCACCAGTGAACTGCACCAAAAACGCAGTTTCGATGAACTGGTAATCAGTTCAAGACCGGCGGCGGTTACAGATGAAAGCTTTGCGGCAGATGTATCAACGGAAGTTTCTACGGAGGTTAAAGCTGAAAGCAGTGACGAAAAATTGGAAAGCTTAAAAGCGCAGATTGAAGAGGGAACATACCAAATAGATTTTGATGCCATTGCAAGAAAAATGTTGGGGAAATTATGATTAATTTTTGGTTCTATTAAATCAGCAATTTTCTGGGCGAACAGTGATTGGAGCGTGTAATAACCATGAATACCATTGACAACCTTAATGAGCTTACGGTTGAAATAACAGAATTTCTTGATAAGCTTGCAGACGTTCAGCAAAAAAAGCTTGATGCAGTGCATAATAACGACCTTGCTTTGTTGGATAAATGTATGAAACAGGAACAGGCAGCGATTATGAAATCTAAAAGCCTTGATAGAAAACGGGAGGCCATTTTATTGGATTTAGGCTATAGCGGTTTATCCTATAAGCAGATTTTGGAAAAGGTTTCTGAAGAAAAAAAGAAAGTATCAGCTCCACTTTTTGAAAAACTTAGAATTGCAACAAATAATTTTAACGAGTTAAACAACGTTATAAAAACAGCTATCGAGGTTAATTTACACTCAATTAACAATACATTGGATAACTTGAAAAACAGTAATACAAAAAGCAAAAACAGAGGAAAGATTTCTTTTACAGACAGAATGGTATAGATTTTACTTTTGATTTTTATTTAAGGAGGGAAACCCCATGCGTTCCACATTTGCAGGTTTTACAACTGCCCAGCTGGGTTTAAGTGCAAGTCAGCAGGCGCTTAACGTAACAGGGCAAAATATAACCAATATCAATACCTCAGGTTACACCCGCCAAACCCTAGACCAAGTAAGCTTAAACCTTACAGGTTATTCAAATACCAGTGATGCAAGGGTTGGTTACGGTGTGCTTGTTACAGGTGTTTCACAGTCACGTGACCCATACCTGGATATTCGTTTCCGCAACACAATAGCCAAGGTTGGCGAGTCAGATGTTAAAGTTGCCTCTTTAAGTGAGCTTGAAGATGTATTTGACGAAGTTGCAAAAACAGGCTTGCAAGATGCTTTTACAGACCTTACAAGCTATTTGAATAAGCTTTCCTCAAACGCAGGGGATGATGAATTTGACAGCATGGTTCGTTCATCTTGCGATTCTCTTTGCCAACTTATTAACCAATATGCAAAACAGGTGGAAGAGATTAGGGACGGACAGGAGGATGCATTAACAAATGTGGATGTTCCAGAGGTTAATAAACTGATGGAAAACATTGCAACCCTTAACAAAACCATAAGAAATAGCCAAATTAACGGAAATGATGCTTTGGAGCTTATTGACCAGAGAAATACACTTATAGATGAGTTGGCAAGCTATGTAAAAATAGATGTGTCGTATGTAGCCACACCAGTAAGTTCTACACTATCTGTAGATGAATTGCAGATAAACCTTGTAGGCAGTACTGGTACAAATTACAGCTTGGTTAACGGCAATAGCTATGGTGAATTTACCGTATCTAAAGACGCAACCACAGAGCAACTTGAAATGAGCCTTAAAGACGCCAAAACGCCCACAACTACTTATGCAACAATGGTTTCTGAGTTGTCAACGGGGTCACTAAAAAGCTCGTTTGCTATGCTTAACCAATCAGGTACCTTCGATACCCCTGCTACGGACGAAAAAGGTATCGGTTACTACGAACAATCCCTTGATTTGCTTGCACAGCAAATTGCAACAGTATTTAATGAAATTAATAATAGAGGAGTTACACCACCTACTGAAAACAATTTGTTTGTTAGTGATACTGGCGCTACTACGGATATTACAGCTGAAAACCTTTGCATAGCCAGTGGTTGGACAGACGGAACTTATGGCATTAATGCCTCTTCGGATGCTACAAGCTCTTCAGCTGTAAATGACAATATTTTGGCTATGGTAGCTACTTTTGATTCAGATTATTCTTATACTACAAGCGGTGGTAGTACACTTTTTACAGGTACATTCAGTGAATATTTTTCTGACGTTGGTACTACACTGGGTCTTGATATTAAGTCTACAACATCTACCTTGGAAAATTATGCGGCGGTTGCAGATGAAATTTCAGATTCTAAAGATGCTATTTCAGGGGTATCTTTGGATGAAGAAGGTATTAATCTATTACAATACCAAAAATCTTATGCGGCGGCGGCAAGGCTTATGACAACACTTGATGAGGCACTTGAAACCCTTCTTGGCATGGGTGTTGTTGGCAGATAATATATAGAGGGAGTTGATTACAAATGAGAATTACAACTAGTGCCATTTTAAGAAATTATCAAGGTGGACTTAGTAAGGCTGCTGTACAATTAAACAGCGACCAAAACAAAGTGCTTACCCAAAGGTCATTTAGTACAGCAGCTGAAGACCCGGCTGCGGCAACACAAGCGTTTAAACTTAGAAAAAGCTATGCATCAAATAGTGATTATATATCGAACACAGAGGATGCTATTTCAAAACTAGAAACCATATCAAGTAGTGGGCTAGAAATGCATACCGTTGCTAAAAGTGCAAAGGAAATGATACTTCAGGCAATTAACGGCAGTACAAGTTCAGAAGGTAGAGCTACCATAGCAGCCAGCCTTAGAGGATATCAGGAAACCTTGGTGTTAAGTGCAAACGCAAAATATGGTGATGATTTTATGTTTGGTGGTGCAAATAACAGTGAAGCACCATTCGAGTTAGTTAATGGAGAACTTCAATACTTTGGTATAGATGTTAACACCACCGACACCACTGAAAAAGCAACGCTTGATAAACTGTTATCCGAAGAAGTTTTAGTTGACCTTGGCTTTGGGTTAGAGGTAGATGGTTCAAGCAGTGTTACAAGCGGAACTGCATTTTGTACTTCATTTTCGGGCCTTGATGCCTTAGGCTATGGTACAGATTCGGATGGAAATGATAACAATTTGGTAAATTTGTTGGGACAAATTGCCGATGAGCTTGAAGCAGAGAATTTTGACACTGAGAAAACGTCTGAATTAAGCCTTAAGTTTGAATCTACGTGTTCAAGCCTTATGAATTTTGTTACAGATCTTGGGACAAAAAGTAATTACTTAGAAAATACATTAACCAGATTAGAGACAAACAAGACCATACTAAATGAAAAAATAACTTCTTTAGAGTCTATAGATTTGGCAGAAGCAATTACAAACTATTCTTGGTCACAATATGCATACAATGCTGCATTGAAGGTTGGTAATAGTATTTTAAGTCAGTCTTTTATCGATTATATGAGTTAAAAAGACGTGCCTAAAAGGGGGGCAATCTCGTGGAACCTTTATTAAGTATTACAACAGTACCCATCTCTATAGAGATGACAGTAAACAATGCTAGGTTGGAATATAAAAATTCCAATGCTACTATGGAAGTCACAAGAGATTCAGGTGGACTTCACATTAAAAGCCAGCCAATTAAGCTGGATATCGACCAGTCTAAGTGCTTTAGTTCGGTACGCCCAACGGCTATGGAAAGTATATACCAGGCCGCTCAAAAGGGAAAACAGGCTGTGTATGAGGCTACAGCAACATATGCACAGGAGGGGAAGCTATTGCTAAACGCTCAAATAGGAGAAGATGTTTTAGGTCAAATTATAGATTCTAAAGTAAATGACGTAAACACAAATGTTGGCATACAATTTCTTCCATCATCGCCGCCAGAGTTAAATTGGTCAGCGCCTCAAATGACAATTGAATATCAAATGGATAAATTGAATTTTGACTGGAAGGTTTTAAACGGTAATTTTGAGTTTATTCCAGGAGACATTGAAATATCTATTACACAAATGCCCGATGTTAAAATTGAATATATTGGGGGGCCAATATATTTTCCTGCAAGTGCTGACCCTGATTACGTTCCCACAACTGATGTACGTGCTTAAGACAAAATGAGGTGTTACAATGGAATTAAATGCAAAGTACTTCTCACGCATAGAGTATAATAAGGAAGATATAGTAACTTTTGATGAGGGCCTTTACGGATTTAAAGATAAGAAAAAATTTATACTTATCTGGTTTGAAAATACAAATGACAATTTTCTTTGCATGCAAAGCATAGATGATGAAAATTTGGCTTTTCTTATGATAAATCCATATCACTTCCTTGAAGATTATGAGGTAGTACTATCCGATGAGGATACACGTAGCCTTAATATTACAAGTGTAGGTAGTGTACGTACTTATGCGGTATGTGTTATTAGTGATGATACAAGTAAAAGTACAGCTAATTTAAAATGTCCAATCATCATTAATTCTGAAAACAATAAGGCAAAGCAGATTATTTTAGAGGAGTCCGCATATTCATTTTATCAACCTTTTACCACAGCTTTAGCTAAGGAGGGATGATATATGCTGATTTTACAACGAAAAGTAGGAGAATCCATAATAATTGGTGATAACATTACCATAACAGTGCAATCAATATCATCTGACAAAGTTAAAATATCCATTGATGCACCCAAAGAAGTACAAATTATAAGAGAAGAATTGAAAATTGCAGAAGAAAGCAACCGTGAAGCAGCAGCAGTTTCAAATGCCACAGTGGATGCTTTAAAAAAGCTGTTTCAGAAATAACTAAAACCCAGCAAATATTAAAATTTGTTGGGTTTTTTATAATTATTCTATTTACTTTTTAGAATATAAGAGTTATAATTAAATAATAAATATTATTAATTGAGAGGTGGAGTACATATGAACTTAAAAGGAACAAAGTCAGAAAAAAATATAAAAGCAGCATTAACAGGAGAATCACTTGCAAGAAATAGGTATACATTTTATGCTATGCAGGCACAAAAAGAGGGACATACTGAGATTGCTGAAATGTATGAAAGAATGGCAAAAAATGAAAGTATGCATGCTAAAATTTGGTTTAGTATACTTAATGATGGTCTTGGAACTACAAAGGAAAATCTTATGGAGTCAGCAAAAGGTGAAAATGGTGAATGGATGACCATGTACCCAGAGTTTGCAAAAACCGCACGTGAAGAAGGCTTAGAAGAGCTTGCGGTTATGTTTGAAAAAGTTGCCGATATTGAAAAAGATCACGAAAAGACATTTTTAAAGAACTTGATGGCAATGATGGCAAGTGAAAAATCAAAGGAAGAAGTAGTTGAAGAAACAGTTGCAACACTAAAAGATGACCACCATAGGGCAGTAAGTAAGCCAGGCTATCGTTGCATGTTCTGTGGTGCAGTATATGAGGATAGGCCTGATGTCTGTAACGTATGTGGTGCAATTGGGTCTTTTGAAAGATGTATGATAGAGGAATAAGGTGCAAAAACTAAAAAAAGTCAGTATTTTCCAATAGGCATAAAGCCTTGAAGATACTGACTTTTTTGTACTTTGCGAAGTTACAAAAGTGTTGATAGGTGTTTCTGAAGTACAGCGGGAATATTCTCAGCAGAAGCCTCTATACAAACGGCACCAATATTGTTAGCAACCATTGGCATTCCGTAAACAACGCAAGATTCCTTACTTTGGCCTATAGTATAAGCGCCATTTTTACGCATCTTAAGCAAACCATCTGCTCCATCTCTGCCCATACCAGTCATAATAATACCAACCGCATTATTCTTAACATTTTCTGCAACGGATTGGAAAAGTACATCAACAGAGGGGCGGTGACCGCTTACTTTATCCCCAGGAAATAGCTTAACAGCGAAGTTGCCACCTTGTTTTACAATTTTCATTTGGCTGTCGCCGCCAGGAGCAATAAGCGCAAGCCCTTGCCTAATAATGTCACCATCTACAGCTTCTCGTACTTCCATTTTACAAAGCTTATTAAGTCTGTCTGCATACATTTTTGTAAAGCCTGCCGGCATATGCTGAACAATAACTATACCTGGTATGTTTGCTGGTAAACCCTTTAATACAGTAAGGGTGGCCTCTGTTCCGCCAGTTGATGCACCTAAGGCAATGATAACAGAACTTAAAGCGGCCGAACTATTTAATACTACAGGCAAAACAGGTCTTGGTACAGGATGCGACACAGGTGGCAGCACAGGCGCTTGAACAGGTTTTGATACAGGCGGTGCCACGGGTGGCTTAATTGCTGATGAAGCGTGTACCGTTGCGCTACTTGCAATAACAATTTTAGAATGAAGCTCGGTGATAAAAGCAGAAATATTTCCCATGGAGGAAAGCTCTGGCTTTTTTACAAAGTCTACCGCACCTGCCGATAATGCATCAAAAACATTAATATCTAATGACGAAACCAAAACAACCCGAACAGGGTGTGTTGGTATAAAACGTTTCACAAATTCAATGCCGTTAAGCTTTGGCATCTCAACATCTAGTGTTACAACGTCGGGATTCAGTTTTAGTATTTTCTCTTTTGCATCAAATGCATCTACGGCAAAGCCAACAATTTCAATGTTATTAAATTCCGCTAGTTTGTCTGAAAGTACTTTTCTAAAAAAGATGGAATCATCTACAATTAAAATACGAACTTTTTTTGTCATAGTGGTTCACCTCTCTAAGTTTGCATAATATAATTTTATGCAAGCTTTACCTTAACGATGTAAGGGTTTCATACAATAAAGTATGTCAAATCTTTCTATATGTTGCTGGCATAAGATATTTGTATGGTGTTGTTGCTTTATTAAGTGCCTCTGAATGACCGATAAGAAGGTAGCCGCCATTACTTGTTGCACCGTAAAAACGGTTAACAAGGGCATCCTTGGTTGGTTGGTCAAAATATATCATTACGTTACGGCAAAAAATAACATCGAATTGCAACTTGAACTTGATAGGATCCATCAGGTTAAAGGTTTTAAAAATAACATTGGATTTAAGTTCAGGTGATACTTCATATCTGCCATCGGGTAATTTTTTTAAATATTTAGTGACCCATGCAGTTGGCATATCTTTTAAAGACTCTGCTGGGTAAATACCAGCTTGTGCCTGCGTAAGTACATTTTGTGATATATCTGTTGCCAGAACACGGGTGTCCCATCTAGCGGCGTCAGACCCTAAAAACTCTTTCATAATAATTGAAAGAGTATAAGGTTCTTGCCCTGTGGAACAGCCAGCACTCCACACACTTAATACCTTGTCTTTTTTCTTTTGTACAAGGTAGGGCAGTATGGTATCTCTGAAGTAGTCAAAGTGCATTTGTTCTCTCATAAAAAATGTATAGTTTGTAGTAAGTTTATTAAGCATAACATCAATATCATTTTTACTTGCTTTTGTAAGTATAAAATCTACATAATCTGAAAAATTTGAATAACCCATTGAAACTAAAGTAGAACCAAGACGTCCCTCAATAAGTTGCTTCTTTTTTGAAAGATTTATACCAAAATTTTTGTGTATATACGTATAAAGTCTTAGAAAATCATTTTCGGTTAAAGTCATCATAATATCACCCAAATTTATTATTTAGAGTTCACAAGAAGTTCGCAATCCATGCAAAAAACTACTGTTCCGTCAGCAAGGGTGGTCATCCCACTTACAAATTCCTGGCTTTTTGATGGCGGCGGAGTAATCTTATTGTCAATGTCGAATACTTGCAGAACTACGTCTACAAGTATGCCTATAGAAACAGAATCTACCTCTAAAATAATAACACAATTTGTTGATGTTGGCTCTGCCGCAGGCTTATTCATGCGCAGACGAATATCTATAATAGGTATTATTTGGCCACGAAGGTTTATTATTCCCTGTACATAGTCGGGCACACGAGGAAGCTTGGTTACGGCATGATTGGTAATTATTTCTATTACATTATCAATAGGAATACCAAAAACTAGGCTGTCCGAAATGAAGGTGAGATATTTTTTGGAGTTATCATTTGCAGCTTTTAATGCATCTATATCAAATTCATTTGTATCCATTTCATCGTAAAGTTCGTTTGTCATAATTAAAATCCTCCTTAAAATGCGTACATAGAAGCTGCATGAAGGTTTAAGATGTCCAGAATAATGCTTATATTGCCATCACCCAGAATTGTACAGCCTGCAATGCCTGCGTCTTTGATATTAAAGCTGTTAAGGTAAGTTGGAAGCGGCTTAACAACAACCTGCTGTTTACCTATCAACTCATCTACAAACAAACAGTAGGATTTGTCACTGGATTCAACCCATACGAAAATTCCATCCTCAACATTTTCTATTTGCGTATCTATGTTATAAAGTTTATGAAGTCTTACAATTGGGTAGAAATTACCCATACGTTCAACAATTTCGTTGCCCATGGAATCCAAAATAACATCCTCTGGTGATACCTTAAATGACTGACGAATATTGGTGATTGGTATTGTAAATATTGAGCTGCCAACAGCAACCTCCATACCATCTACAATTGCCATTGTTAAAGGAATTTTTAATGAAATGGTTGTGCCTTCGCCTAATTCACTGGAAATAGAAACAACGCCACCAACTTTTTCAATGTTCTGCTTTACAACATCCATACCAACACCACGGCCCGAATATTCGGTTACAACCTCGTTGGTTGAAAAACCAGGTGCAAGTAAAAGATTTAAAATTTCACGCTTTGAATATTCGCTTTCGGGCTTTGTTAACAAGCCGTTTTTCTTAGCTTTGGCAAGTACCTTAGTGGTATCAACGCCTGTACCGTCATCAGTTATTGTAATAATAACATCGCTGCCGGTGTGTTCTGCCTCAAGTATAATTTCACCCTGAGCATCCTTGCCAATCTTAATACGGTCTTCTACATGCTCTTCAATGCCATGGTCCATGGCGTTTCGCACAATGTGCATAAGAGGATCGTTTATACTGTCAACAATGGTTTTATCCAGTTCAGTATTTTCACCTACTATTGTCAGGCGAACATCTTTATTTGTTTTTTGGCACATATCTCTTACAATACGGTTCATTTTGTTAAAAACACCAGAAACAGGAATCATTCTTATGGACATAGTTATGTCTTGAAGTTCATCAGTAAGTTTTCTAAGTTGTCTTGCGGATTTTGTAAAATTATCAAGTTTTAAACCTCTAAGCTCAGGTGAAGCCGTAACCATAGATTCGGTTATAACAATTTCACCAACAATAGCCATAAGACTGTCCAACTTAGAAAGGTTAACGCTAATGATACTTTGCTTTGCCTGTGTTTGATGGTTTGGTGCCTTAGAGGCAGACTTTTGACCATTATCGCCAGAAGTTAAAGGCTGTAAGATTTCTGCCTGAACCTTTGCTTGTTCAATCTTTTCTTCTTTTATGCCTGCTTTTTTTGCATTAGGGTTTAAAATAACCTCAAATGAGGCAACATTAAGTGCTTCTTTAAGTACCTGAACCGCTTTTTCAACCAATTCTTCTTTATCAATACAAAGGAAAAAACCGTGGTCTATTATGTAGTTGCAGGTTTCAGAATTTTCTTCTATATCCGCAGGGAAACAGTCAAATTCATCACCTATGCTTTCTTTTACAGCGGTTTTAATCATAAATGCACGCAGATGCTCCATGCCGCAACCATCATCAAAGAAAATTCTTAAAAAATAGGTGGCGTCTGATGCCGGTAAATTTGTATTGATTTCTTTTTGTTCCTGGGCAGAAATAGGTTTTTGGGTAACGGTTTCAGCCTTTTGGTCAGGAGTTCCTTTCATTTTTTCAATAAAGGTATTAATATCAGTTATAAATTGGTCGATATTATCTGAGAGGGGTTCGTTGTTCTCGATTTTTGCTGTTTGGTTACGCATAAAATCGTTTGAACGGAACATCAGGTTAAAAAGCTCGGTTCTCAGGTCTTCGCTGAAAGACTCAACGCAGTTATTTTCTCTGAAAATAAAGAATAAATCCTCGATTCGATGAGCCAGTTTTGCTAACGAATCAAATTCCATCATGGCAGATGAACCTTTAATTGTGTGCATGATACGGAATATTTCATTTATACTATCTGTACTGAAGGATTTCTCTTTTTCGGATTCCAGCATTATTTCTTCAAGCTGCTCCAAAAGAGTGTTTGTTTCAAATAAAAACATATCCAGCATACTTTCCATGCCATTGTTCATAAATTTGCACCGCCTTAATTATAGATTGATATTGTAAATGAAATAATTTACTTGTCTTATGTTATTTATTCGACAAGATTTTAAAATAAATAATAGTTTTCTGAAAGAAGGTGAACATCATGTCAAATGTTTTAAAGGTTTCCACACCCTTATCTGGGTATGAAAATACAACCAAAGGCAACCCAATTTCCACTACAGATACTAACATAAAAAATGTAAATGATGTAAATAAGGTCATAAGACCGGATGGTCAGTCATCAAATGCGGATTATGGTGAAAACCAGTTATTGCTACCACATAATTCGAATTTTGATGGATTCATCAAGGCTTTAAAAGGCAACCCAATCGTTACAAATTTAATGACAGACTTGCTTTTTGTGCAGATGGAAAATTTGGTCAGCTCGGGCATTAACGAAAATTTTGCAGAGGAAATATCTCAATTTTTGGAAATGATTAAAATGTCAGAAGATGAACTGCAAGGTTTTATAAAAAACCAAGTACAGTCTTCGGCAAAATTTCAAGGACCATTTTTTGGAATGCTAAGGAAATCATTGACAGAGACGAACTCTTCAAACCTTATATTTAGAATACTAGATTTCACTAAAAAATACAATGATTTTACATCGAATGGGCATGTTTTAAATGAAATTTTCTCAAATTTAAACAATATAACTGAGTATATGCCTTCTAGCTTTTCTGAAAAACTGTTAAGTATTATGGAAAAACTGGATTTTAATGCCCAAAATGCAAATTTATCAGCCAACACGGAAGTACTTAAAAAGGATATTATTCCCTTCCTTTCTGAGTATGTAAAAGTAACGAACGATTTTGGTAAAGTTAGAGATTTGATTACATCCCTTACGCTTAATATTGCAAGATATGAAAATGGAAGTAAAGAGGGATTTGTTGGTGCATTTAAGGAACTTTTGGGTTATAATACAATAAAAGAAAAACTTGGGAATGGTGATGCTGATAAATTAATAGATATTTTGATTCAAACAGATGAAAAAAAGGCGGAGGCAAACCCTTTATCGGAAAAGCTTATTTCGATTTTACAAAAAGGAATAAAAGGGGAAGCCGGATATGAAAATATAGACAATTTTAAAAATATTCTTACTGCCTCATTACTTAATGAAAGTGTTTATATGCCGCTTTTGCATGTAATGTTGCCTGTAAATATAAATGGAAACATGATGTTTTCGGAATTGTGGGTTGACCCTGATGATAAGTCTGAAGGGGAAACACAAGATGGTAAAAAGAAAGAGAAACTTTTAATTAAGTTTGATATTAAAGATGTGGGGTTTTTTGACCTTGTTATTTTACACAACAACGGAGATGTTGATTTACAGCTTTTCTGTCCAGAAAAGCTTGCGGGTATGGAGAAGGTAATTCAATCGGGACTTTCGGGTATTATTGAGCAAAATGGAATGTCTGTAAAATCGCTTTCGGTAAAAAAAGGAAAAGCGCCGGTAACCATTTCGGAGGTGTTCCCTAAAATCTATGAAAGGAAAAATGCCGTTAATGTCAGGATATGATGAAAAATTTAAACAAAGAGCAGTAGCGCTGAAATATGATAAGGATAATAATTTATCTGCACCTATTATTGTTGCTTCGGGTATGGGCTATACCGCTGAAAAGATTTTGGAGGTGGCATCCCAAAACGATATTCCTGTGTATGAGGATACATCACTGGCAACAATGCTTTCCAGATTGAACTTAGGCGCAGAAATACCACCGGAGCTTTATAAGGCAATTGTAGATATATATATTTATTTCCTTAAATTTTCGCCTAATAATTCTAGCAATAATGAAGTGGATGAAAACAAGGATGGATGAAATTTGAATTAAAATAGTTAATGGGGGAGTAAGGGTTATGTCAATTAGATGTTTGATACTGGATGAAAAAAACAGGATAATAGATTATGCAGATTTAAACTATCCAGCTGGTGGCGGGGCACAGTTAATACCCTGTTCAGCAGAAACTGTAAATTCCTTTGAAAAAGGGGATATTGTAAAATTTCAGCATGAGCAAAGGTTTGACAAGGTGTTTGACGGCGTTGTAGTAAATAATAAAAATAATAGGATTGTTCTAGATAATGTAAGACATATAAGCAATATTTTGCAAGAAGATCTAAGGATTGAAGTATTTAAAGACGACGTGCTTACTTACCAAGTTGAAAAGGGAAGTAAAGAAGAAAATGCAAATGAAATCGAAGATGAAAATATAAACAAAGATGCAAGTGAAAATGAAGACAATAACGAAGAATATAGTTTCGATATTATAGTAAAGGATATCAGTTCTGGCGGAATTGGTTTTTACAGTAAGGAAAATTTGCCTATGGACAAAATATACGAATACGTTGCAGATTGGGGTACAACACCTATTATGACAAAGGTAAAACTTTTACGCAAGGAGAAACTTAATAGCGATACATTTTCTTATGGAGGAAAATTTGTAGATTTGTATTCAGATGAAGAAAGAGTTTTAAGAGGTGGGGTTTTTGCTATACAGGCAAGAAGATGCCAGGACAGGAGGAGAAGAGACGATGACATTTTTTAAAAAATCAGTTTCAAAAGTGTCAAAGCAAAGTGTGGCAGTGCTGTTAACGGCAAGCATGGTGTTTTCAAGCGTACCTGCAATACCGTTTGTTCATTACGGAACAACGCAGGTTCAGGCGGCTAGCATGGGTATTGAAAACCACTGGGCTGAAAACTATATGCTTAATTTGTATGAAAGAGGGCTTATGCGTGGAGATTTAGAAGGAAACTTGAATCCCGATAAAGATATTACACGTGCAGAGTTTGTTTCTATTGTTAACAGAGCATTTGGATACACAACTGCAAGCGGAAATTCATTTAAAGACATTACAGGAACGGAATGGTATGCAGATGATGTAAATACCGCCTATAATCAAGGTTATTTTGTGGGCGACGGTAAGGGCAATTCCAACGCTACAAGCAAACTTACAAGGGAAGAGGCCGTTGCTATTCTTTGCAGAAACCTTAACGTAGACCAACAGCAAGGGGAAAGCTTCTCTTTTGAAGACAGCAGGGAAATTCAAAACTGGAGTAGGGGCTATATTAACACAGCTACGGAAAAAGGCTATATTTCTGGTTATCAGGACAGTACCTTTAAACCTCAAAAAAGCATAACCCGTGGAGAAGCAGCTAAGGTTATTTCAGATGCATTGGGTGAAGTTATAAATGAAGCTACAGAAAAAACACTGGGTTATTACGATGGGAATGTTACAATCTCAGAGTCCAACGTAACTTTAAACAATACAGTTATAACAGGCGACCTTTACATAACAGAGGGCGTTGGACTGGGACAAATTTACCTTAACAATGTTAGCGTTCTTGGACAGGTTATTATAAGCGGAACGGGTGAAAGCTACGCAGGGCAAAGCAGCGTGAACCTTACCGATTGTTTTGTTTCTGATATGATTATAGCTGGTAACAGTGGTAAACCAAAAACCGTTAAAATAAGTGGAGATACCACTGTGTCCAATGTACGGGTTTCTGCAAACGCCTTCCTTGAGGAGCTTTCTAACAGAGATGGTGGTTTTTATAATGTTGAACTTGCTGGTGCAGAGGGAACTTCTTTGCAGCTTTCAGGTGATTTTGAAAGCGTTACGGTGAAGGGCGAGAAAAACTATATTTCCCTTAATTCGGGCAATATAGATGAACTTGTTGTGGACGAGCTGGGTGCAGACACCACGGTTTACTTGCAAGAAGATACATATGTAGACCAGTTGCTCCTTGACGTTGCATCTACCGTAAACGGAACGGGTGAAGTTGGCTACCTTAAGGTAAATGGCTCGGGAGTAACAACAGAAATGATTCCAGAAGAAGTTGAAATAAGGCCAGGTCTTAAGGCAACTATTGCAGGAGTTCTTATGGATAGCAACGATGCCGAGGAATCATCATCTTCGCCAATTATTTTATCAGGCTATCCTGAGGCTAAGGATATTGGTACCACGGAAGCAACTGTTGTTTACAAGGCGAATAAGCCGGCAACACTTTATTGGGTTGCAAGTTTGTATGATGCAGGTAAGGTAGATACCGATGACATTATATCACCAAGCAAAAACAACAGTCAGATAATTAAAAGCGGAAATATGGATGTTGATTCATCGAAGGAATATTCAGTTAAGGTATCTGGACTAAAAACAGATACAGAATATCTTATTTCAGCAGTTATTGTAGATGACAAGGACGACAGAAGCAAGAGAAAGTCAGAAAATTTTACTACTGTAGATAGCGCTAAAACTGGATTTGTGTCAGGCTATCCAAAGGTTGACGAATTGGGCAATACATCTGTAGATATTGCATATGTTACAACAAAGGATGACAGCGTGGTGTACTGGGGAATCTATCCATCTGGGAAAACTTACACCGTACCAACGGCTGCAAACCTTAAGAAACAACAGCTTTTCGGTCATCTTAAGAAAGGAAAGGAAACAGCTAACACAAAATATAAAGAACGATCATTTACAATTTCTGGATTAGAGGAACTTGCAAGCTACGATATTTATATGATGGCATCTGATGATACTACAGAGTCTGGGGTTTCTAAATTACAGATAACTACAAAGGACACGACTGTTCCTGTTTTTATAACTGGCTATCCTTACATGGAAGCGGGAAAAAACGATACCTCTGTTGACGTAAAGTACAGGGTTAATGAGGAGTCAACGGTTTATTGTGCGCTATATCCCGAGGGAACGACATTTCCTATTGTTACATCGGGAAGTACATATACGGGCACCCTTGATAGTGATGAAGCTAAAAATCAGGTGGTAAGTGCAAAGAATGCCACGCTTAAGGCAACTAGTAAAAAGACAGAAGAAGATACAGAGGGAACAGTTACAGTGTCGGGAATTAAGGACACGATTGCATATGACATGTATGTAGCGGCACAGGATTTAACCGGAAATATTTCTTCTGTAAAGAAACTATATGTGCCAGCAAAGCCAAACTTCCTTGATACATACCCTAAAGCATCTACAATTAAAAATGATTCTGTGGATATACTTGTAGCCACAACAAAGAATTGCGAGGGGTATTGGGCAGTTTTGCCTAAGGGCAGCGTAGCACCAAGTGAAGTTGCACTGAAGGGACAGACAGTTGCTGGGGCAGTCAGCTTTGGTAAGGTTGATAATTTCCCTAAAAATATAGAAAACATTGTGCATGCAGAGGGACTGCAAGAACTTACAGAGTACGAATTTTATATACTTCTTGCTGATACCGAAAACACATCGGAAATATCTATTGTTAAATTTAAAACTCCAGATATGACGCCACCAGAATTTTCAGATGGATACCCTGTTGTTGGTGAAATTACAGACAAAGCTGTTGAGGTGCTTTTAAGAGTAAGCGAGGCTGGAAATGTTTACTATGCACTTTGCAAAAGAGGTGCGGTTTTCCCTAAGCCACCAACAGGCTCTACAGAATCTCCTGCTTTAGACAGTGATGAGGCAATAAGGCAGGTTTTAAGTGGAAATAATGCATTTAAAAGTGGTAAGACAAGCGTAAAACAGAATATCGAATCATCCCTTGATATTACAGGATTAACAGAGCAAACTGGTTACGATTTATACCTTGTGGCACAGGATGCATCTGGTAATAACTCTGCTGTAACTAAGATTTATGTTAAAACGGCAGACTATACAACACCTACTGCAACCGTGGAGTTTGAAGAAACAATAGAAGACGAGCCTATTGTAAAGAGTGAAGTACGGATTCGTTTTAGCGAGGAAGTTGTTGATACAAAAATAAATTCTACAATGGACCAGACAACACTTCCATATAATATAGTGCTTTACGATATGTCAGCATTAAAGAGAACGGCAGTGGAAATTGACTATACAAAGGTTAAAGTGGAAATTCAAGAGAGTGCAACGGTTGTTATATTCCCTAGCGAATGTATTAAGTTAAACAGCGGAAACACCTACGAGTTTGAGCTTAACTACATTGGAGATACATCGAATAACAAAATGAGCCTTAAAACTGTTTTGCCGCAGTTTAAAACAGTTTCACCAACGGTAGAGTTGGTAAAATCAGTTGCACCGTCAGAAATGGACATGACCTTCGAGGTAAATCCACAGGAGATACAAACAGCAGACAGCGTACTGTTTGATATTATTTTTGAATCGAACCTGACAATTGAATTTGAGCTTTACAAAAAGAATAGTGCAGGTGTGTTTGAGAACATTAACAATACAGGTGCTAGCTATACACCTCTTGTTATGCAGGACGAGGCAATTACATTGCATTATATGTTAGATAGAAAGATTAATGGGCAATCGGATTTTAGTTTTGAAAAATTTAATGAACTTACAAATGAGGAATATGGCATTAAAATTATTAAAATTAACGGAAATGGTGATCGTGATGGATGGGACAAAACTGTTAAAATTAAAATACAGTGCGTTGCAGGTTCACGTACAAACCTTGCAACTATTGCAAGTAATCCTATTAGCAACCTTGATCTTGGAATAGCAGAAGGGGCAGTCATTGTGAACTATCCAAAAACATTTGAGCTTATGGCAAGCTTTACAGATACCGTTATACCAGAGTTTATGACTGGGTATCCGAAAGTTACGGATGGTGGTGTAACAGCAGATACATTTGTTAGCCCGTTAGTTAGAACAACTAGAAAAGGTACTTTCTACTATCTTATTGCACCAAAAGGTGTTGTAACCGATCCAAATAAGTTGGATATACTTAATGGTGTTTTAAAGCCACAGGGCAGTGTAACAGGCAGTTTTTCTGTTACCAGCGGAAATACAGAATTTTTGTTTCAAATTGATGGGTTAACACCTCTTACAGAGTATACAATGTTCTGCTTTTTGAAGGGTACACCACCAGAACTTGGTGAAATGGAAACGATAGACTTTACAACACAGCAGATAAGCCCGCCTAAATTGGTAAGTGCGGTTATTACTGGCAAAAATGAAACAACGGCAACGGTTAAAATTACCCTTGATAAAGCCGCAGCGGTAGACTGGATTGTTTATAATAAGCAGTCATCACCAAATCCAGAAGGAGATGTTGTTACCGCTGAGATTATAAGAACTAGACTTGAAACCGCAGAATATAAGCCTATAGACTATGGCTCGGCAAATGCAACCGTTGCAACAAGCGCAACAGAGGCAACAGTAACAATAACAATGAGCAACCTTGAAAGAAATGCATACTACAATTTCTTTGCAGTGGCAAAAAGCGGTTTTGGTGGCGGAGATTCAAGTATTATAAAAGTACTTAATATTACCCCTGCCGATACAACACCACCGACGGTTGAAGTAACCACGGTTGTTACAAATGCTACATCAGCGGGAAGCTCCTACAATGGTACAATTACACTTGCGTTCTCCGAGCCTATGTTCTATATTGTTTCGGAGGGAACAGGTGATGATGACGATTTGGTGCTGAACCCCTTAAAAGTAGATGCTGTTAAGGAGGGGCTTGTAAGCTCTGCCGAACAAATAGAGGTTGTTTCATTCTCAGCTTCGTCTGGGGCAATTAAAACCATTGTAATATCCTTTGATGGTGTTTACAAGGGTGATACAATCGTATTTGATAAGGTGCTTACGGATGCTAGCACAAATATTGCGGGTTCGCTGAAGCTTACCTTTGTGGATACAGAGTATACTATGGGTGACCGTTCAGAGTCCTATTGGGAAGCAGAATTCTATAAAGAGCAGTAACAAGTTAAATTAAAGTAAAAAGGAGGGTGACTTTTGTCGCCCTCCTTCTTTAATTTGGGAAAATCAGGGCATATTTACATTGCGAAGAATGGTATTAGCCAAGTTAAAGTTCCACTTTCACATATAAATTGCCAACTATATTGTTTTTTTGAATAAAATGCTGTAAAATGTTGATTTAAGATGTCAAGAATTATTGATTTTTGTTGTATTATGCAATATAATGGGGTTATACAAAAGAATTAATGTTCAATGAAAAAAATATAAAACCTATTAGTACTTTAACCGCAACCCTGTAAATAAATAAAAATTTATACATTTTTTAATTTGAATAAGAGGAGGATGGGATGGTTGTTTAGTAACTCGGTATATTCTGCAGAAAAAATGGCGGACTATTTGTGGCAAAAACAAAAAGTTACACTGAATAACATAGCCAATGGTTCAACGCCAGGCTATAAGGCACAATATGTTACGTTTGAAGATGAATTGAGGCAAAAACTACATAGTGGAAAAGCATCTGAAATAAGAAATAGTATTACAAACAGCAAGGTTCGTGTTGAAACAAAAAAGGGCGAAAGCACAAGAATGGATGGCAACAATGTAAATGTTGACGTTGAAGAGGTTGAACTTGCAAGCACAACAATACAGTATCAGTATGCATTAAGAAGCATTACCGATGACCTTGCAAGACTTAGAAGTGTAATTAAATAAGGAGGATATACATGGCTTTTTTAAGTGCTATGAACATTAGTGCGTCAGCTTTAACGGCACAAAGAATGCGTCTTGATATTGCAGCGGAAAATATTGCAAACGTAAACACAACAAGAACCGAAAGCGGAGAACCGTACAGAAGGAAAATGGTCGTTTTTGAACCTATTGGACAATCAAATTTTCAAGCGGTTTTAAACAGAACAAAAAGATTACGTACAACCGACCAAAAGGGTGTGAGAGTTACGGAAATTATTGAAGATACTAGAGAGTTTAAAATGGTTTATAATCCATCTCACCCAGATGCAGATGAAAATGGTTATGTGCAGATGCCAAATGTGGATTTATTAAAAGAAACAGTGGATAGTATGGAGGCAACAAGAGCCTATGATGCCAATGTGACGGCATTTAACGCTATTAAAAATATGGCAACAAAGGGTCTGGATGTAGGTAAATAACATTGGCATTGTGAAACATAAATTGGAGGGATAAGGTTGAATATAGTACCAATTCAGCGTTTGGATGTATTAAAGGATTTGGCAAGTGTAAATGAAACGGGGAAAATTGACAATACACTTAGCTTTAAAAGCATTTTTGAAAATGCCATAGCCGATGTAGTAAATACCGAGGATACTTTGGCAAAAGAGCAGTATTTATTTGCAACTGGACAAACTGACAACACACATGACGTAACTATTGCCGCCACAAAAGCGCAAATTTCCGTAGATTTATTGGTTCAGCTTAGGAACAAAGCACTGGATGCTTATAACGAGTTGAGTAAACTGAACTTATAGGGGTTTTGTTAGGGGGCAAAGGGATTGTATGTTAATTTATAATAATTCGAAGTTAAATGGGGTTTTGTTTTGAATGCGAATGAAAAGTTAAAGAATATTGGGTCAAAAATAAAGGCGCAGTACAGTAAGATAAGCCCGAAATTAAGGAAAACGATTATTATTGTTACTATTTTGGTTTTAGCTTTTTCAATAGGGACTGCAGTTGTTTTAAATAAAAAGGCTTACGAGGTTTTGTTTTCGGGGCTAAACCAAGAAGAAGCCACAGAAATTATTGGGGTATTGCAGGAAAAGGTTGTTGAGTATAAGTACAGCGACGGCACAATTTCTGTAGATAAAACGGTAGTGGACCAAGTTAAGGCAGAGTTGGCTTATGAGGGATACCCTAAAAGTGGATTTACATATGATATGTTTAAGGATAACATAAGTATGACCAGTACGGATTTTGAGAAAAATAGCTATAAGCTGTTTGAACTTCAAAATAGAATTGGTTCCACGATACGTCTTTTTGATGGCGTTAAGGATGCAAAAGTAACCATTGCCTCTACGGAGGACAGAAAGTATGTTTTAGATAAAAACAGTACAAATAAAACAACAGCGTCAGTTGTTGTAATTATGAACGACAGCGGTTCACCTACTACTGAACAGGTTAAGGGCATACAACGCCTTGTTGCTAAAAGTATACCAAACATGGCCCTTGAGGATGTTGCGGTTTTGGATGGAAACGGCAATGAAGTTTCAACAACGGGTGAAAGCACAGCAGAGGGAGCAAACAAGCTTAAAATTGAATTTGAAAAATATATGGATGACACTTTAAGGGCTAAAATATTAAATGTATTAGCTCCTATTTATGGTGCAGATAATGTTAGAGTTTCCGTACGTACCACGGTTGATGTTGATAAAAAAGTAAGAGAAATAATTAATAATCAGCTGCCAGTTGAAGGAAGTGCTAAGGGCATACCAAGCAACGAGTCTATTGAAACGGAAATAGCAAAAGACGGTGCAGTTGCAGGCGGTGTACCAGGAACAGAAACAAATGCAGATGTACCTACATATACTCAGGTTGAGGCAGATGGAACGGAAAATTACTATAGAACCCAATATGATGTGGATTATTTGGTTAATAAGTTAACCGAGCAGGCTCAAATTGACTCGGGAAGCATTTCGGATATTTCAGTTTCTGTAACAATAAACGGTGAAGATACAGGCAATATCTCTGAGGATGATGTGGTTGCATTGGTTGGCAATACTGCTGGCATAGATGAAAATTTGCAGGAAGCAAAGGTTACGGTTGTGGCAGCACCATTCTACGATCCTAATGCAGGTGCTACGGAAGTTCCAACAGAAGAGGGCATAAATAACTGGATTATCATTGGTGTAATCGCCAGTGGCGTACTTTTAATTTTGCTTATAATAATTATTATAGTTGTAAGACGTAGAAGGAAAAAGAAAAATGCAGCACTTGAAGATTCAAAGTTCGATGTTGATATTTCAGGAATGAGCAGTAAGGCAGACCAGGAGTTATATCTTAAAAATCTGTTGGCAAAACAGCAGGAGGAAAGAGAAAACCAAATTCTTAGCCTTAATAATGAAAGAGCAATGGAGCTGAAAAATAAGGTGAGGGATATTTCAGAAGAAAGCCCTGAAATTGCAGCACAGCTTATTAAAAATTGGCTAAAAGGAGGCGAATAAGCATGGCAAATCAGGCAAAAGCACAGCAAGACCCAATAACATCCGAGCAGAAGGCGGCGGCGGTTGTTGTAGCACTTGGTGTGGAGAAGGCATCTGAAATTTATAAGTTCCTCTCGGAGGAGGAAACAGAGCAGTTAACAATTGCTGTTGCAAGGCTTGGTTATTTGCCACCTGAAGCAACAGAAAGTATCTTAGATGAATTTTATAAAAGCTGTATGACCCAAAAGATGGTAACTGAGGGCGGTATGGAGTATGCCAGAAGCGTTTTGGAAAAGGCATTCGGCCCAGATATGGCGGCAGAACTTTTGGGTAAGGTTTCGAAAACTTTACAGGCGAGAGCTTTTTCGTTTTTGAGTAAATACGATGACAAAACAGTATTTTCGTTGCTTCATAACGAACGCCCACAGACGATTGCGCTGGTGTTATCCTATATGGATTCAGACAGGGCGGCAAGCATACTTACATCACTGCCTGAAAGCATGCGCCTTAAAGTTGTAGAGTCGGTAGCGAGAATGGATAGTGCCTCACCAGAAGCCATGAAAATTGTGGAAAGAAAAATAGAAAGCCAGTTATCTACTGTAATGACAACCGACTACACTAAGGTTGGCGGTATAGATTATATTGCAGAGGTTATGAATTATGTTGACCGTTCAAATGAAAAGTTTATTTTTGATGAACTGGGCAAAAAGGATGCAGTTCTTGTTGATGCAATACGTAAGAGAATGTTTGTATTTGAAGATATTGTTTCTATGGATAATATGTCTATACAAAGGTTTGTGCGCGATATTGACCAGAAGGACCTTGTTTTCGCATTGAAGGGAAGTACACCAGAGGTTTCTACGGTTATTTTTTCAAATATGTCTACACGTATGGCAGAGGCTATACGTTCCGAATTGGAGATTACAACAAATGTTCGTGTTAAGGATGTTGAAGAGGCACAACAGCGTATTGTTGGCTTAATCAGAAAGCTTGAAGAAGCGGGACAGCTTGTAATTTCTAAGGGTGGAAAGGATGATATTATTGCATAACAGTGGCGATGTTACAATAGACCCTTATGATTTCAAAGATAGTTTTTATGAAGAAGATGAAGAAAAAGCAGGGAATGAAGATGACCTGTTTGAGAATTTTAATAGAGAAGAAGCAGAACCTGACTGTGGTGAGGATGAGCTTGATGAGAGCCATAGCGACACCCAGGAAATTACAGATGCTCAAAGACTGGAAGAAGAAGAACGTGAAAAGGCAGAGGCTCGTATTGAAGAAATGCTTGCACAAACCAAAGCAGAAGCAGAGCAAATGCTGAAAAAGGCAGAAGAAGAGGCTGAGGAAATTAAAAAACAGGCCTACACCCATGGTTTTGAGCAAGGGTTAAGTGAAGGCTTTGAAAAGGCACATGATGAACATAAGCAAGAATTGAAAGAGGAAACAGCAATGTTTCTTATAACCTTTAGAGATATAATACAGGGGCTTGAGCAGGAAAAGAATACATTGATTGACCAAAATATTGATACCCTTAAGGATATTTCAGTTGCAGTAGCTGAAAAGGTTATTCAGGTTGGGCTTAAAAGCAGTGGCGAGATAATTAAAAAAATGATAGTGTCTGCCACTGAAAAGCTTAAACGTAAGGAATGGGTAAAGATATATATATCAAAGGCAGATGCCTCCATGTTCGTTGAGGCAAATACCGACCTTGCAAAGGCACTTGTTCATTTGTCTGATAATTTAAAAATTGTTGCTATGGAAAACGGAGCACCGGGAACTTGTATAATTGAATTGCCAGACCAGATTATTGATGCCAGTGCCAACACACAGCTTGAAAATATTCGCAGTATTTTAAGAGGTGCAAGGGGATATGGAGGGAATGACGATGTTTGACGGACTTGCTGATGCAATAAAACGTTCTCAAACCATAAGCCATATTGGTAAAATAGAAAACATAGTAGGCATGGCAATTGAAGCGTCAGGCAGAAAAGCCAGTATTGGCGATATAAGCATGATTTATAATGAAAATGAAAAAAAACAGATTTATGCTGAAACCGTAGGGTTTAAGGATGATAAAATTTTGCTGATGCCCTATGAAAATATAAAGGGTATTTCAGCCGGCAGTTTTGTAAGGAATACAGGTGAGTGCCTTAAAATACCCGTTGGAGACTTTTTACGTGGGCGTATTATAGATGCAATGGGTAGACCGATGGACGATTTGGGAGATTTTAAGGTGGATTCCTATTACTCAGTTGATAAATCCTCCACAAACCCCTTAACAAGACCTGCAATTGAAGAAAAAATTGAATTTGGAGTAAAAGCAATTGACGGGTTTTTAACTATTGGCAAGGGGCAAAGAATGGGAATTTTTGCCGGAAGTGGTGTTGGTAAAAGCACATTGCTTGGTATGATTGCTAAAAATGTAAAAACGGACATTAACGTAATTGCCCTTGTGGGGGAAAGAGGACGAGAAGTTCGAGAGTTTATAGAAAAGGATTTGGGCGAGGAGGGACTTAAACGGTCTGTTTTGGTTGTTGCTACCTCCGACCAACCTGCAATGCTTCGTATGAAATGCCCTATGGTTGCAACTGCCATAGCGGAATATTTTAAAGACCAAGGGAAGAACGTGCTGCTTATGATGGATTCCCTTACACGTTTTGCCATGGCGCAGCGTGAAATTGGTCTTGCCATAGGGGAACCGCCTATTGCAAGGGGATATACTCCTTCAATATATGCCGAGATGCCAAAGCTTTTGGAAAGAAGCGGAAATTTCCAAGAAGGCTCTATAACAGGCATTTACACAGTGCTTGTTGAAGGTGACGACACTAATGAACCAATATCAGATACAGTGCGTGGTATTATTGATGGACATATTGTACTTACAAGAAAGCTTGCAAATAGCAATCACTTCCCTGCTATAGATATTAATGCCAGCATATCTCGTTTGATGACATCTATCGTAACTGAGGAACACAGACAGTGTGCTTCTAAGCTACGCGATATTCTTAGCATCTATGAAAAAAACAGCGACCTTATTTCTATAGGAGCTTACAAAAGCGGTACAAACCCTAAGTTGGATTTTGCTATTTCTAAAATTGATAAGTTGAACGAGTTTTTGAAACAGGGAATACATGAGAAGTTCTCGTATGAAGAAACACTTGAGCAGATGGAAGCAATTTTAAAATAGATGCATAGTTGAATATTTGGGTGGTGATGGGGTATGAAAAAGTTTACATTTCAGTTGGAAACCGTTATGGATTACAAAAACCAAAAACTAGAAAGCAAGCGTAACGAGCATGGACAGGCTATTGCCAAGGTTAATAAGCAAAAGGAAAAGATGGCTGAAATAATCAAAAAATACAGCGATGTTAATAAAGAGTTTAATGAAAAAAAACAGTACGGCATAACCATTGTAGAGGCTATGGAATACAGCGTTTTTTTGCAAAAGCTGGATTCACAGCTAAAACAGGAAGAAGTTATTCTTGGAGAGTTGAAAAAGATAGAAGAGAAAAAACGCAGTGGGGTTGTTGCAGTTAAAATTGAAACCTCTACACTGGAAAAATTAAAAGAGAAAAAGTACGAACAGTATAAAAAAGATGTGCAAAAAAGTGAAGAGTTGTTTATAGAAGAATTCATTACACGAAAGTGGAGCTGATATAAACTAAAGGGGTGACAATGCTTTTTTTTGGCACCCCTTTTTTGTTAAGGATAATACAGTTTTAATCGTATATTTAGAAATATTTATACTAAGAAATGACTTAACTGGACAGCATTACCGTGCATTTGCACAATAAAAATTGAGTTTTTTCTACTATTTTATTGAAAAAGAACGAAAAATCCGTTGAATTTTGTTTAGTCATATGCTACAATTAAAGGGAGATGCTGGAAATAGAATACAGCATTGTTAATGCATCATCATAAATATTTTGGTTTTAGTTAAGCAAATCAATTTAATACAAATTAAATGGCAAAGCTGTTGAAAAGCAGTGACGCAAAACTATAGGACCTTACTTGTGATGGTAGCCAGTTGCAGTTAGTTAAGGACCCTTATTTTTGGAGTATAGCTTTGTCGGAAAGCAGCCGTGAAAGCAAATCTCTTTAAGGGCTTTTTTGCTTTGTAGGCGTTAATTTCAATAGGTTTTAGGAGGTCTTATTTCATGGAATAATAAGCTCGACAATATGCATTAATTAGACGTATTTTAATGAAGGGGTGGATTATTAATGATTAAAAAAATGAAGCTTAAAAAAATTGATTTTAAGGGCCTAAAATTTAAAGGTGTCAAGTTTAAACTTGACAAATTTGAAAACATGAAGCTTGCAACCAAAACCGCAATGATGATTACGGGTTTACTGATTGTTGTATTTGTTGTATTAATATCTTTTACAATAAACAGTGCAAGTGGTGCTATAGGCGAAACTGTTAAGGCTGAATTTGCGGCTGATGCCTATGGAAATGCATTGCAGGTGCAGGCTATTATAGATACAGCAGACAGTACAGCCCAAAGCTTGCAGGATTATTTGCAGGTTGCCTTTAAAAAAGGCCAGCTAAATAAACTTGTACTTGATAAACAGGAAGTTCTTGCAGATGGTACAAAGGTAATTTACAAGCAAAACTCCACTAAAGAAAGTGAAGTTTATGGTAAAGAGATTTCATTGGCGAACCATGATATAGAAAACTTTATACTGGAAACAGGGTATTCTACAGTGAAATATGATGCTAACATTGTAGGTATGTCTGTGGCCTTTCAACAGAATAAGTTTGACAGCGCAATTAAGGACTATTCGGTTTATGTAAATGATGAGGGAGCAGAAAGTAGAGAACCACAGTCTTTAGGAAATTACGCAACATATTCTCAAAACGATTACTATATAAATCCGCTAAAGACCAAGGAACCATATTTTACAAATCCATATACATATGAAGACAAGACGATTATAACAGTATCCTATCCAGTTATATTTAACGGAGCAGTTCAGGCGGTTGTTATGGTAGATATTGATGTGTCAAGTTTTGCTAAAATTAAATCAACCGATGAAAAGTATCCAAGCATGTATGCAAACATTATTACCGATGGTGGAGTTATTGTTTTTGACAGCGAGAGTGCTGATGATATTGGACATAACCTTGATGAGTACTTTAAGGATAAAGCTGAATATTCAAAAATTACAGATGGATTTGCAGGTGGGGTAGAATTTACGACTCAAACCATACGTGAGGACGGAAGGAAAGTGTCACGCTTCTTCAGCCCTGTATCTGTTGGCAATAAATTGTGGTGGGCACAAACTGTGCTTAACACAGAGGAAGTTTATGATGACGTAAATGCACTTAAGATGGTTATGGTTATCATGGCAGCTATCGCGCTTGTGCTTATTATTATACCTGTAAATATTGTGCTAAAAAGAATGCTTAAACCAATTGGCGGAGTGGTTGAGGCGGCAAACCAAATTGCAGAAGGAAAGCTAGATATCCACCTAGAAGTAAAATCCAATGACGAGATAGGAATGCTTTCAAAGGCATTTTTAACTATGGCAGAAAACCTTAACGTGATAATTGTGGATATAGGATATATTCTTGGAGAACTTGCCGAGGGCAATTTCCGACTGATATCACAACATATAAATGACTACGTTGGCGATTACAGGAAGATTTTGCTTGCCATAAGGCATATGAAGGAAAATCAAAACAGTATAATTTCACAGGTTAGCCAAACGGCAGATCAGGTATCATCAGGTTCTGAGCAGGTAGCCGCAGGTGCACAGGCACTTAGCCAGGGAGCTACTGAACAAGCAAGTGGTATTGAAGAACTTTCTGCTACCATAACCGATATTTCGGGTAAAATAAAAGCCAATGCAGAAGATGCAGTGTATGCAAGCAATCTTTCAAGTGAAGCTGGTAAAGAAGTTGAAAATGGCAGTGCACATATGCAGTCTATGATGGCGGCGATGGGCGAAATTACAAATACATCAAAAGAAATAGGAAAGATTATTAAAACTATTGATGATATTGCTTTCCAAACAAATATACTTGCGCTTAACGCAGCGGTTGAGGCAGCAAGAGCAGGCGTGGCAGGCAAAGGCTTTGCGGTTGTTGCCGATGAAGTAAGAAATCTTGCCCAAAAAAGTGCAGAAGCGGCTAAAAATACAACTGCATTAATTGAAAGCACTATTAAAGCAGTGTCCAATGGAACGAAAATTGCAGATGCTACGGCAAAGTCACTTGGGATTATTGTTGAAAAAACCTCGGCTGTTAATGAAACCATAAGAAAAATTGCCAATGCTTCTGAGGAACAGGCCAGTGCAATTTATCAGGTAAACCAAGGTGTAGAACAAATTTCCGCGGTAGTACAAACAAACTCTGCAACGGCAGAAGAGAGTGCAGCCGCTAGTGAGGAGCTTAGCGGGCAGGCAATAATGATGAAAGAGATTGTGGGTCGATTTAAATTGATGGATGATGCTACAGCAAATTTAATAAAGAAATTTGATAAGGCTAAGAATGATAATGAAGTGAAGGCTGTTGAAGATGGAACTTACAGCAAAAAACAGGTTTCAAATTTTGATATGAACAATAGTAAATACTAAAAGGAATGCAGTACTATTAGCAAAATTTGCTACAGGAGGGGTACTATGAAAAAAATTGGGCTTAAAAAATTTGGGGTTAAAAAAACTAAAAAGGCATCAAAAAACAAGTCACTTAAAAAAAGACTTATTTCCGCTACAGTAAGTATAATTTTAATGCTGACTGTGGTTAACATTGCGGTGGGAATTTCAATGAGTTACAAGGGAATTATGAGTAATGTTGAAGATGACATTACGTCTAATGCAGAAACAGCTAATATTGCAATATCTGCAAGCGTTAATCTTTTTAAAAGCCAAGCAAGAGGAATTGTAACAAGCTTAAAAATAACAATGGAAAGCAAAACAATTTACGAGGTTGCAAGCAAGGTCGTTAGTGTAACGGCACAGGATTACGGTTTTCTTTCAGGCAATGTTGTTGATAGTAGCGGCATTGTTTACAGCCAGGATTCAGAATATAACGGTAAGAGTATTGCCGACAAAGACTACTTCATTAGGGCTAAAAATGGTGAAACCGTTATATCTACAACAGAGGCTTTGGCTGATGGAACTTTGCGTATGTACTTGGCAACACCTTTAGGGCAAGGTGGCGTTTTAGTTGTAATTATGGATGGAATGACATTTTCAAACATCGTTAAAGAAATTGTTATAGCAGAAACAGGGAATGTATTTATTTTGGATGCTGAAGGCACGATGATTGCAAACAAACGTCCAGAAATGGTGAATTCTCGTGCAAACTACATAGAAATAGCCAAAACCGACAGTTCTGCAAAGGCTATGGGAGCGGTTTTTGCCAAGATGGCGGCGGGGCAGACTGGTGTGGATTTTTATAGCTTGGGCGGAGTTAAGCGAATATGCTCTTTCATGCCTATAGATGACAGTGATGGATGGTCCGTTGGTGCGGTTGTTCCTATATCTGAGATGACAACGTCTGTTTGGTTTACTGCGGCTGGTATGGTAATTGCGGGAATTTTAATTTTTGTACTTGGCGTTATTATTAGTGTTAGACAGGCAGGTTCCATTGCAAAGCCAATTGCTAGTATTACAAACCGAATGGGGTTATTGGCAGAGGGAGATTTGGCAACAGAAGTAGTTTTGACAGGTACAAATGATGAAATAGGGATGCTTACCAACAGTGCGGCACAAACAATCTATACCCTTAGAGGATATATTGACCATATATCTAAATTGCTTAAAAGCATTGCAGAGGGTAACCTTGACGTAGATACAGAATTTGAGTTTAAAGGTGAGTTTGTTGAACTTGGAGAGTCTATAAAAAATATTGTACTGTCACTAAATAGTGCGTTTTCAAATATTAAGCAAGCGTCAGAGCAAGTAGCAAGCGGTTCAGACCAGGTGGCAAGCGGTGCACAAGAGCTTTCCCAAGGGACGACAGAACAGGCAAGCAGCATTGAACAGCTTTCTGCAACCATCGCTGATATTTCTGATAAGGTAACTGTTAATGCAAAAGATGCACAGCTTGCATACAATCTTTCAAGCGAGGCAGGCCAAGACGTACAGGTTGGAAATGCACGTATGCAAGAAATGATTAGTGCAATGGAAGAGATTAGCAATACTTCAGGACAAATTGGAAAAATTATTAAAACAATTGATGATATTGCTTTTCAAACCAATATACTTGCACTTAATGCGGCAGTGGAGGCGGCAAGAGCAGGCCAAGCAGGAAAGGGTTTTGCGGTTGTTGCAGATGAGGTAAGAAACCTTGCAAGCAAATCTGCTGAAGCGGCTAAAAACACCACAGTTCTTATTGAAAGTTCAGTTAATGCAGTTGAAAACGGTACAAAAATAGCTGATGATACAGCCAAATCTCTTGAGGAAATTGTAAATAAAGTTTCAAGTGTTAACGATACAATTGAGCGTATCGCAAACGCTTCTAATGAACAGGCAATGTCTATTACACAGATAACACAGGGCGTAGACCAGATTTCTTCAGTTGTACAAACTAACTCTGCCACAGCAGAAGAGAGTGCAGCGGCAAGCGAAGAACTTAGCAGTCAAGCGCAGATGCTTAGAGATTTGGTTGATAGATTTAATCTTAGTGATAAACAAAACGAGTATTATTAATAGTTTAATTATGAAACCGCCTGCAAGTGACTACAGTCATTTGCAGGCGGTTTTTTTGGTGAAATTAGGAGCCTAATGAAAATTACAAAAAAAGGTGCACAGCATATTAAAGCTGTACGCCTTTTTTTGTAATTCTATCTGCCACGCATACCGTTGGTAGAGGTAGAAGAGTCCAATGTTATAGTAGAAACTACCTCATTTCCACCGTCATCAATGGCATAAAATGTATAAGTACCGCCACGTGATATGGAGAAGGTTATGGTATTATCACTATTAAGTGTAAGAGAAGTGCCTTTCGTACCCTTTTCAAATGCATAGGTGCTGCATGTTCCGCTGGCGTAGCACAAAGCAGCTATGTCGTCATCTTCATCTGTTACAGTAACAACAAGGTATGCTTTACCATTGGAGGAAGTTGTTTCAAAGCCGAAAACAGGAGCATTACCTGAGTCATCGGTAGTATCGTCGTCATAGTCATCCCATTCATCATCAGGCAGGTCGTCCAAATTATAATTAAGTGCCGCCCCGATATTTAACATGCCGCCTGTTGCAACAAGCCCATCAAGGCTGTCCAACTGGGTAACAGTTTCCAAAATTATATTTTTTGTATCCGCCAATGATATATTATCAAAATATGAATAAACAATTGCGGCAGCGGCAGTTACCATGGGTGCCGCCATAGAAGTACCAGTCATAAAGCTGTAGGTATTATCTGCGGTGGTGCTTAAAATGTAAGTGCCAGGTGCGGCTAAATCTACTGATGTTTCGCCGTAGTTTGAGCTATAGTTCAACGTACCATCAGATTGCAAATTGGCAACTGAAATTATATTGTCTAATGCATAGGCGGCAGGGTAGCTTGGGGTTGTGTCGGCATCCACTCCGTAGCCTGTTTGCTCATCACCATTGCCAGCCGCAACTACAAAAAGCATAGAGGAGCTTGCTATGGTTTGGTATAAAGCCTTATCGTTTGTGGTGGAGCCTAAGCTTAAGTTGCAGATGGAAGCACCGTTATCTTCGGCATATTTTATGGCTTTAATTACCGACTCTGTAGAGCCACCGCCATCTGTACCGCCCAAGGCTTTTACAGACATTATTTTAATGGTATCTGAATTTGCAATGCCCGCAATTCCGATGCTGTTATCTCCACTTGCGGCGATTGTACCTGCACAGTGTGTTCCATGGTGATCTTCACTTCCTGTATCAACCTTGTTGTTGTTATTATAAAAATTCCAGCCATATACATCGTCTATATAGCCATTGCTGTCGTCGTCCTTGCCGTTGTTGGCTATTTCGTCTTCGTTTACCCACAAAATATCGTCAAAGTCCTGATGATTATAGTCTATTCCTGTGTCTACGATAGCAACTATAACTTCGTCACCACCGTTATAAGTATCCCATGCATCTTCTATGTTTACATCAATTCCGCTTACTGAAGTGGTAGTAGTGGACGTTGTATTAACACTTCTGCGCATCATGTTTCCATTGGGATTGGAGGGAAAGGCACCACCGCCTTGTGGCATGCCGGGTTTATTGCCACCACCCATGCCCTCGTTTGGCGGAGCTGGCATATGCCACTGTCCAGGTTCAGCGGGCTCTTCAAAGGGATTGTCGAAAACAGGGAAATCGTTCTCCTCTTCCTCCATTTCAAAAGAACCATCGTTATATAATGCCCATTGCAATGAAGAATACTCGTCAGTTAAGGATAATGAAGTTTGGCTATATTGATAGTTTGGTTGAACAAAGGCAACCTCATTATTGGATTGCAATGCTTCTATTCCATAGGAAAGGGCAGTACTGTCTGTATAAGTTTTCACTTCATAATCGCCGTTTGTATACATTACAAAAACTTCGTTGCTTGTATAATCGGATAAGTCGTCCACGGAGGTATTTATGTTTTTTTCTTCGTTTGCGGTATTTGTTTGGTGTTCTGAGTTGTTACCAGCGTAAGGAAGTACTTGTGTTGCAACGGCAAAAGCCGCAATAAGGCTGATAATAACTTTTTTCTTCATATTCAGCACCTCTTTCATTTTGATTAAGTAGTTTAAGTTTAACGGGTAAATGTGATAAGAATGTGAAGAAAATAGAAATTTTTGTAAACTAATTTTTATCTATTATATTTTTTCCTTGCCATCTGCCGCTGAACCATCTTTCAATAAATACAATTCCCCTAAAGCATTCATCAACGGCCATGGCAATCCAAAAGCCTTTAAGTCCCATTCCCAACACTATTGCCAGTATAAAGCCGCCCAAAACAGAAATTATCCACATGCTTACAATACCCAGTACTATGGGAAAAACAATGTCCCCTACAGTCTGCAAATCTCTAACCATGGTCATATTTACGGCACGACCAATTTCTAAAAATATGTCAATAAACAAAATGGTTTGCCCAAGGGATATTACTGTTTCATTATTGCTGAGAATAGCAAAAAGTTTTGGGCTTAAAACAAATAGCGTTACAGACACAACTAACGAAGCCGCAATAGATATAAAAAGGGTGCGTTGTACCTGTTTTTTAACGTTTACAGTATCCCTTGCGCCCATAAGATACCCAACAACAATTTGCGAGGCTTGAGAAATTGCATTGGTATACAAATATGACACCATAGCAAACATTGTGCTGTAGGCTTTCGCTGTTATTACAGCTGTGCCGAAGGTATTTACAAGCGTTTGTATTATAAGCTGACTGCCTGTGTAGGAAAGGCTTTCACCACCTGATGGCAAGCCAATTGACATCAAGGTTTTAAGCTGACCACTAGGGAAAGGGCGTAAAAGAGATAACGATATTTTACCGTCTACCTTCTTTTTAAAAATAGCTATCATTATAATAAGGCCTATAAATCGGCTTAGATTACTGCTTATAGCGGCACCGGCTATACCAATTTTAGGTATAAGCAGTGCATTTCCAACTATATTTATAAGGTTTATTGCAACTGAAACCACCATGGATTCCTTCATAAGGGCATTGCTTCTGAAAATTGCTGTGAAGGTACTGTACAAGCCTTGAAGAATTACAAACATGCCAATGATGGATATATAGCTTACTGCCTCACCCATTACGTCGGAGGGCACTTGCATTGCTGTAAATATGGGGCGGGCGAGAAGTACCACAACAAGGCTTATAATAAAGCTAACAATGGTATTTACAAAAACCGAAAGAGTATATATTGTTTGAACTCTTTTTTTATCGCCAGCACCATTATAAAGGGAAACTAAAATTGTGGTGGATATTGAAATAACGCTGAATACAATAACAATCATATTCATTATTTGGTTTGCATTGCCTATGGCAGCAACACCGCTTTGGGAATACCGCCCTACCATAAATTGATCAACATTACCAACAAGCAGCTGTAAAAAAAGTTCAATAAATATTGGCAAAGACAAAATTATAAGGCTTTTACCTTTTTTCATATCCAGTGAGTTGGGTTTAATCATTTTTTTACCTCTCTTCAGATTACTCTGCTAATTACTATGAGATGTATTATATAATATTGTAATTATTTTACAATACTTTTTGAACTTTGGGTGGCAAAATATCTTGCTTCCATGAAAAAACCATTAATGCATTTAATTACATAACAGCTATATGTTGATTTAGTTAGCTTGGGAGTTTATAATTAAAGAAGGACAAATAATTCTGATTCTTTACGCTACAGAGATTTTGTCAGATATAAATGGTCATTTTGAGAGGAGGAATTTCTTTAGTGAGCAGATTAAGCATAATTACACCCAACAAGGCTCAAACGGTGGTAGAAGGTCTTTACAGGGATGTGGAGAGAAGAATTATTGCAAGCCCGCCAGGGCTATGCCCAGTGGATATTGCATCAGCTTTTTTAAAGCTGTGCCATGCCCAAACCTGTGGTAAGTGTGTTCCTTGCCGAGTTGGCTTAAGCCAATTGGAGTTGCTTATAGATTCAGTTTTGGATGGAGACGGAACTTTAGAAACAATTGCCCTTATTGAGAAAACAGCAAGGGTAATAAAAAATTCAGCTGATTGTGCCATTGGATATGAGGCTGCAAGTATGGTGTTAAAAGGTGTTGTTGGTTTTAGAGATGACTATATAGAGCATATTGAAAACAATCGTTGTCTTTTCAGCCTTCACCAACCTGTGCCTTGTGTGGCACTTTGCCCTGCAGAGGTGGACATACCTGGGTATATTGCTCTTATTGGGGAGGAAAAATATGCAGATGCAGTAAGGCTGATAAGAAAGGATAATCCTTTTGTTGCTGCTTGTGCAATGGTTTGCGAGCACCCATGTGAAGCTCGATGTAGAAGAAATATGGTGGACGATTCAATAAATATAAGAGCACTTAAAAGATATGCAGTAGATAACGCTGGAACTGTACCTGTGCCACAGTGTGCGCCATGCACAGGCAAAAAGGTTGCGGTTATAGGCGGAGGCCCTGGTGGACTAAGTGCCGCATATTATCTAAGGCTAATGGGTCACCATGTTGAGGTGTTTGAAAAACGTGCAAAGCTTGGTGGAATGCTTCGTTATGGTATACCAAGCTATAGGCTTCCAAGGGAAAGGCTTGCTGAGGACATTGATGCAATAATTTCAACGGGTGTTGTGGTGAACAACGGCGTAGAAATTGGCAAAGATGTAACTATTCCACAGCTTAAAGATGATTTTGACTGCATTTATATTTCTATAGGTGCGCATACAGATAAAAAGATTGGAATTGAGGGCGAGGAAAAACGGGGAGTTATTTCTGCGGTGTCTATGCTTAGGGGCATAGGCGATGGTTCGTTGCCTGATTTTAGCAAAAAGAGAGTAGTAGTAGTTGGTGGCGGTAACGTTGCTATGGACTGCACAAGAAGTGCAAAACGTCTGGGTGCGGCAAGCGTAACCTGTGTTTATCGCAGGCGCAAGGTGGATATGACAGCACTTCCCGAAGAGGTTGAAGGTGCAATCAGCGAAGGCTGTGAGCTGCTATGCCTTCATGCGCCACTTAGAATTTCCGGTGACGATGATGACAATGTAACAGCGCTGTGGGTTCAGCCGCAGATAGTTGGCGAGATGGATAGCAGTGGACGCCCTAGACCTGTTAAGGCAAATGCGGAAGATTTACGTATACCATGTGATATTATTATTGTTGCAATTGGTCAGGGAATTGAAACACAGCCATTTGAAGAATTTGGCGTTCCAATTAAGCGTGGCGTTATTGATGCAATGGCAAGCAGTGATTTTGAAAATATTGACGGTGTATTCGCAGGCGGCGATTGTGTAACGGGTCCTGCAACTGTAATACGTGCTATTGCGGCAGGTAAGGTTGCGGCGGCAAATATAGATGAATATTTGGGATATAATCATACAATAGAAGTGGATGTGGAAATACCGCCGGCAAAGCTTGAAATTAAATCGGCATGTGGCAGGGTGAACACAACAGAGCGTGATGCAGGTGAAAGAAATACAGATTTTAACCTGATAGAATGTGGTCTTACTCACCAAGAGGCGATGCAGGAAAGCAGTCGATGTTTGCGTTGCGACCATTACGGATACGGAATATTTAAGGGAGGTAGGGTGAAAAAATGGTAAAACTTATGATAGATGGACAAAATGTAGAAGTGCCAGAAAACACTACCATTCTTGAAGCTGCCAGAAGCATGGATATTGATATACCAAGCCTGTGTTACTTAAAGAGTATTAATAATATAGGAGCTTGCCGTGTTTGTATTGTGGAGGTAGAGGGTATAGAAAATATGGTATCCTCATGTAATAATCCTGTTAAGGATGGGATGGTTATACACACCAACAGCCCCAAAGTTCGTGAGGCAAGAAAGACTAATGTGGAACTTATTCTATCTCAGCACGACATGAAATGCGCAGTCTGTTCACGTAGCGGAAACTGCACACTGCAAACAATTGCCAATGATTTGGGAATTATGAGTATACCATACCCAATGAAGGTTCCAGCATACAAATGGAGCCCAAGGTCACCCCTTATTCGGGATGCCTCAAAGTGCATTAAATGTATGCGCTGTGTTCAGGTGTGCGATAAAATACAGACACTGAATATATGGGATGTTGAAGGGACAGGTGCAAGAACTACGGTGGATATTTCCTTTAATAGAAAAATTATGGATGCCGACTGTTCTTTCTGTGGCCAGTGCATTACCCACTGCCCTGTAGGTGCATTAAGTGTACGTGACGATACACCAAAGATGTTTGACGCTCTTGCAGATGACAAAAAGGTTGTTATTGTTCAAATAGCACCAGCAGTGCGTGCGGCGTGGGGAGAGGAACTGGGGCTTTCCAAAGAAGAGGCCCAGGTTGGGAAAATTGTTGATGCACTTAAGCGGATGGGGGTGGATTATGTTTTTGACACCGATTTTGCCGCCGACCTTACAATAATGGAGGAAGGAAGCGAGCTGTTAGAAAGGCTTAAAGGAGAGAAACATAAATACCCTATGTTTACTTCCTGCTGTCCTGGCTGGGTAAGGTTTATGAAGAGCCAATTTCCAGACATGACGGATTGTCTTTCAACCGCAAAATCTCCACAGCAAATGTTTGGTGCAATAGTAAAGGGATATTATGCAAAAAAGATGGGGATTGAAAAAGAAAGACTATTCGTAGCATCAATTATGCCGTGCCTTGCTAAAAAAAGCGAAAGTATACTGCCAACTATGAAGGATGCTGGGGCAGGGCAGGATGTTGACCTTGTTTTAACCACAAGGGAACTTGTAAGGATGATAAGAGCCGAGCATATTAGCCCTAAAACGCTGGAAAACAAAGCCTTTGATGAACCCCTTGGGGAGGCAACTGGAGCAGGAGTTATTTTTGGTGCAACAGGCGGTGTTATGGAGGCGGCTTTAAGAACGGCATATTTTGTTGTTATGGGTGAAAATCCAGATGCAGATGCTTTTAAAAATGTGCGTGGTATGAAGGGATGGCGTGAGACAGAGTTTACAATAGCAGATGCAACCCTGAAGGTGGCAGTTGCCAGTGGACTTGGAAACGCAAGGCATCTTATAAACGCCATAAGGAAAGGCGATGTAAGCTATGATTTTGTGGAGATAATGGCTTGCCCTGGAGGTTGTGCAGGCGGAGGCGGTCAGCCGATTAAGGATGGAGAGGAAAGAGCCGAGGAGCGAGGGAATCATCTTTACTTCCTTGATGATACGGCAGCTATACGCTTTAGCCACGAAAATCCTGCAATTGGTAACCTTTATAAAGAGTATCTTGAAAAACCGCTTTCACATAAAGCACACAAGCTTTTGCATACCGACCATTTTGGTTGGGATATGCCTTTGGCACCACATTTTAAAAATAAAGGATTTTAAATTACTTTTTGGTTTTGAAGATTTGTTATCAATTGACAAATAAGCAAGGGCAGTCTCGAAAGTTATTGAGACTGCCCTTGCTTATCATTTATAACATATTTTACTTCAATTCGTCTTCGCTTCCTTGCTTGCTATCGTTGGCTTGTTCTTCTTTTTTCAACACATCAAGATGTCTAAATAGCAGGAAGTTTGCAACCATATAATAAATATATAGTAAAAGAATAAATTGCCATGATTCACTTGGGAATTTATCAATGTAATTAATAGGCGTAAACTCTCGTATGCAAGCAGTTACGATTAAAAACCATCCAACAGTACGAACTGGAAACACTTTAAACTCATAAAGCTTATTCATAGTTGGAACTGCAAAGGTTTTTGCCAACATAATGAGAAATAACCAACTAATCAACCATATTATCATGGATATTGCCGTATTGTCCTCATTATTAAAAATATTTTCCATAACTACATATAAAATATGGTAAGCAAAGTAAATTACGGTAATTATCATAAAATATCGTTGTTTTTGATTAACCAAAGGTCCCACCTATATGTGCTGCTACGGCTTGTATAAAATCAGTTTTTGTTGCAGCGTCAATAACAACTTTTTTAGTAACTTTCCCAACAGCTACAGACACAAGTACATTGGCAACAGTATAGGTTTGATCAATATTGCCCCATTTGCTCCAGGTTGAACTGCTTGCACTTGCTTGTGGCATAGCTATATCGCTACTATAATTACGAGCTAATACCCAATCAGATTCTTTTGGTTCATTAGCCGCCAATGCTGGAACAGAACTACCAATAGCAAGAATTGCAACTAATGATAAAGATACTATATTTCTAATTTTTTTCATTAATTTTTTTCCCTTTTTATAGTTTTTTTAAGTTTCCTTTATATTTATTATAAGTTATGCGCAAAACTTAAAATAACAATTTGGCATTTACATAATTTACCATATATTTCATGAAAAGTCAATTGCATTATTAGTTTAATTTGATATTGAAGATTGCATATTGTATATAGATTGCCCGCATGTTCTAAAACCCATTGTCGTAGGGGTCAGTTCATTCATGCCTGCCACTACGGAAATGAAACCCACTTGCCCCCTCGTTTTTTATAGCGAGGTTTTTTTTTAATACAATCGTAAGAAAAAATTGCACATAAAATATTGAAACCAAAAGAATTTTAGAATTTGTTAGTAACTTTGTAGTAAAAAGATATTGTATTGTATACAGTATTTGTGCATATGCGTATAAAAACAGGCAAAGTGTTCGCAAAGGACGAAAACTTGGTTTTTTTCAAAACTATACAAAACTATTGCTAATCAAAATAAAAAAGTGTACAATAGTTCTATGGAAGAAAAAGGGGGAGATGGGAAAGAATATAACAGGAAGTATATAAACGGATGTTTTTTTGACAATATGCGCAAGTGCGTTAATATTTACTTAAAGTAAATGCAAAAGATAGAGTTTGCATATACTTGAATAAATCAGAAAGATGTCCGAAATTGCCGCAAGCATAAGCTTCGGCACAAGGCGTTTGGTGTTACAATCAAATGCTGGTTACTTTGTATATTGCAACATGTAAGCAGGGGCCGAGTTTGCTTATTTAATAAGCTTATCCTGTAGAAGCAGTCAAGACAAAAAGTGATTATTATATAATCAATGGTGGATAACCAAGTAGAAGTGGGGTCTTTTGGGTTGTTTAGCAGATAGATTATTATACACAAATATCTCGTTTTACCAATAATTGGTTAACTATGTATTTTCTTTTAGGAAAAACATGGTTCGAGTGGCTTTGCAGACTGAGTGCAATCTATAAAGTAATTTGAAATTAGATGTTAGAAAGAGTAGTAATGAAACAAAGAGAATTTTGAATACCTTATTGGGCTAAGGCGTTTTGAACCGCCGACAATGACAGAAGTTTTGTGAAATTTTGTCTTATAATGTCATTATAATACCTAACCAAGAGTAATTGTAAAAGCTTTGGAGGTATAACTTTTGTTATGCAGCTTTTGCAAAGAGAAATTAAAATTTATTTAATTTATTAAGTTAAGGAATTTTAAAAATCTATTAATTAGGGGGACACTACATGAACTTTCATATTTTAATTTTGCTCCTTGCGCTTATACTTTTTGGCGTATTGGCATTCAAACAGATTAACGCACTTATTCTTGCACCACTTGTAACTATTTTCGTAATCGTTTTCTCGGGGCTTCCAATACTTTCTAGCTTAAAAGAAGCTTTTATGCCTGCTGCATCGGCATATGTAACAAGCTACTTCTTAGTATTTTTTGTTGGTGCTCTTTTTGGATCTGTTTATCAGTTTACAGGCGCAGCAGAGTCTATCGCTAAATTTTTAAGCGGTTTGTCACATGACAAGTATGTTGCACCACTTATTATGTGTATTACAGGTATTCTTACATTCGGCGGCGTTAGTGGATTCGTTGTTTTCTTCGTAATCTACCCTATCGCTCTTCAGTTATTTAGAAAAGCAAACCTTACCCGTATGCTTATTCCAGCTGCAATTTCAGCAGGTTGCTGGACATGGTCAATGACAGCTCCGGGTTCACCATCTATACAGAACGTAATAGCTATGACAAACCTTAACACACCATCAACAGCAGCGTTTATTCCATCATTATTTGCTTCGATTGCTGAGTTTTTATTAATCTTTGTATGGCTTGAATACAGAGCAAGAAAATTTACAGCAAAGGGACGTTTATTCCATGATCCTTTACTTGTAAGACAGCTTGACCCAGAAGAGCTTGATGAGGGTGAAGAAAAAGACCTTCCACATCCTGTTATTGCTTTTATACCTATTGCAGTTATACTTATTTGCTTTAATGCATTTAAAATTCCTGTTGAAACATCTGTTATGGCAGGTGTTGTTGTTGCAACAGCGCTTATGTTTAAAAGAGTTGGCAGTGTTAACGAATGGATTAAAGTATTTAATAAAGGTGCGGCAGACTCTGGCGTTGCTATCCTTAACACAGCGATAGTAGTTGGTTTTGGTGGCGTTGTTAAAAATACACAGGGCTTTGCAGACCTGATTCAAAATCTTCAGGGCATGGCAATCTCCCCAATGGTATTTGTTGCTATAACAGTAGCTATTTGTGCTGGTGCTTGTGGTTCTGCTTCAGGTGGTATGGGTGTTGCATTTGCAGCTCTTACAGACACATTTATTAAAATGGGTATCAACCTTGAATATGTACATAGAATCGGTGCTATTGCAGCTGGTACACTTGATACACTTCCTCACCAGGGTGCACAGATTACACTTCTTGGTATTTGTAAACTTACACATAAGGAAGCATATTTTGATATAGCAATTACACAGATTTTAATACCATTTATTACATTGGCTATATTTATTCCATTGGCAAGTATGGGATTATAAACAATTATAAATAAATTTTTTAAGGTCGTCCGGAAAAATTATTTCGGACGGCTTTTTTGTTGTAAAAACAACGTATTTTTTGTTTTAAGTATAGTAATATAAACACATAACAAAAAACAATAATAATACCTTGGAGGGATAAGAATATGATTAGAAAAATCATTAAAATTAACGAGGAAAAATGTAATGGGTGTGGCGCATGTGCAGCGGCTTGCCACGAGAATGCAATTGCTATGATTAACGGCAAAGCAAAATTAATAAGGGATGACTATTGTGACGGGCTTGGCGATTGCCTTCCTACATGTCCGACAAATGCAATCAATTTTGAAGAGAGGGAAGCGGCGGAATATGATGAAGAAGCAGTTAAAGCTAATCAAGCGGCTTCTTCAGAGCCACTTGCTTGTGGTTGCCCAGGAACAAACTCAAAAAGTATTTCAAGGCATTCGCAACAAAGCACTTCAGTAAATGAGGTTGTGGAAAGCCAACTTATGCAGTGGCCAGTACAGATAAAGCTTGTGCCTGTAAAAGCCCCCTACTTTAATGGCGCTAAGCTTTTGGTGGCGGCAGATTGCAGTGCCTTTGCTTATGGAGATTTTCACCAAAAATTTATACGCAATCATGTAACCATTATTGGATGCCCTAAACTTGATATGGTGGATTACAGTGATAAGCTTGCTGAAATTATTAAAAACAATGATATTAAGGAAGTTACGGTTGTAAGGATGGAGGTTCCTTGCTGTGGTGGTATTGAACATGCAGTTAAGATAGCACTACAAAACAGTGGGAAATTTATTCCATGGCAGGTAGTAACGATATCAACAGAGGGTAAAATAATAGAATAAAAAAGAATTTTCAAGCCACCTTTCGTTAATTTGAAGGGTGGCTGTTTAAGTTAAAAAAAAGTTGTGTTCATGAATAATATGTCAAAAATTAACATATTTGGTTGAAAACCGTATTAAAACATGATAGAGTGTTTATCAACAAACGTTGTTTTACTTTGTGTTGCTATAATGATAAAAATAGATAGGGCTAAGTTGCGGGTTGCTAGAAAAATATCAAGTTTTCATCTTATAAAAATTTATGAATTGATTTTATATAAACAAGAACTTCCAATTTAAATATGTTGGCTAAGGAGGTTTTTAGTTGAACAATTTAGCCAATTTATTTATGAGGGGTGAGGAAAATGAATGACAAACCAATTATGCTTATTGTGGATGATTCTGAAATGAGCAGGAGAAGCCTTAAAAGAGTTTTTTGGGGTGAGTATGAGTTTATTGAAGCGAAAAATGGGAAAGAGGCAATGCAGGTTTTAAGCAGGGAAAAACTTGTATCTATTATACTGCTGGATGCTATAATGCCAGAAATGAATGGGTTCCAAGTTTTGGAGCGAATGCAAGAAGATAGTAATTTTTCTGGTATTCCAGTTGTAATGGTTACACAACAGGATGATGAATATACCGAAATAAAAGCGTTGGAATTAGGGGCGGCTGATTTTATTGCAAAGCCATATAAGTCACAAATAATACGAAGAAGAGTAAAAAATATTGTAGTAAAAAACCAACTTGAGTTTAAATATAAAAGTAAGTATGACGGACTTACAGGAATATATACAAAGGATACCTTTAGTGAAAAGACATCGCAGATGATTAGAGAAAATATACACAAAAAATATGTGATTTTAAGATGGAATATAGAACGCTTTAAGCTGATAAATGACCTCTTTGGCATTAAAGAGGGAGATAAGGTTTTGGTTGGAATGTCAAAAGTACTAGCAGAGGTAATGAGTGGTATTGGAACATATGGAAGGCTTGGGGCGGACCACTTTGTAATGTGCATTCCTTATAATTTGCTGGATATTGAAGAATTTGTAAAACGAGTTAATGAGGGGTTTAAACGGTACAAGGCAGATTATGCTGTGGTTTCAAATTTTGGCCTATACGTTGTTGAAGACATTACAATGCCTGTGGAAATTATGTGTGATAGGGCAAACCTTGCTTTGCAGAGAGTTAAGGGGAATTTTATAAAACCATACGCATTTTATAAAGAAAAATATCGTTCTAGTCTTTTGAAAGCGCAACACTTAATAAAGGATATAAAAATAGCACTGGAGGAAGGACAGTTCGAGGTATACTATCAACCTATTTTCAGCTTATCGCGGGGGAAGGCAATAAGTGCAGAGGTCTTGGTGAGATGGAATCATCCAACAAAAAAAATTATTCCAGCAGGGCAGTTTATTCCGATTTTTGAAAAAAATCGATTTATAATTAGGCTTGATGCTTTTGTGTTGGAAAGCGTGTGTAAACAACTTAAGGCATGGAAAGACAGCGGAGAAGAGTTTTTGCCTGTTTCCATAAATATTTCAATAGTAAATATTTATGAACCAAATTTTTGTGACGATATTATAGGAATGGTAGAAAAATATGGGATTGACCCGTCAATGCTGCAAATTGAAATAACTGAAAGTGACTATGCAGAAAATGCCACACGGCATTCAAACACAATTAAAACTTTGCAGCAATATGGATTTTCTATACTAATGGACGATTTTGGTTCTGGATATTCTGCATTTAATATGCTAAAAGATGTGCCTGTAGATGCGCTTAAAATAGATTTAAGATTTTTGGAGGACTTTGATAAAACGGGTCGTTTTGGAAGTATAATTACAGCGGTTGTACGAATGGCAAAGTGGCTTAACATGCCTGTAATTGCAGTGGGAGTTGAAACACGAAGGCAGGTAGATTTTCTAAAAAGCATAGGCTGTGACATGATACAGGGCTATTTTTTCTCACGCCCTTTGCCAAAAGCGCGGCTTGAAGCATTTATGAAAAAGCCTTTTGAGTTTCCACAAGATAAAATGGTGGTTTATGATGAAACAATTAATTATAATGAATTGTTTAACCCCAATTTTATTTCTAACAAAATTTTTAATAGTATTAGTGGCGGGGTTGGAATTTATGAGCTTGTGGAAAATCATTTGGAGGTAATACGTGTGAATGACGGGTATTACGAAACTATGGGGTATACTCCACAAACTTTTTCTGCGGATACAAATAATATTTTATACAAAGTTTTTGAGGAGGATAGAACTATACTTATTGAAAAATGCAGAGATGCTTGCAAAAACCGTGGTATGGAGGAAATGGTAATAAGGCGGTACCACACTGGTGGGGAATTGCTTTGGTTTAAGGTTAACATAAGGTATCTGGGCGGAAGTATAAACCGTCCGCTTTTTTGTTTTGCTTTTAAAGATATTGCGGCACAAAAAGTAGAGGATTGAGAAAGAATGAAATAAGCTTGTTGCCAATAATGAAAAGGATTTGAGGTTTGGTTATATAAAGATAAGGAATAACGCAGAGAGCCTTTTTTTAGAGGAATAGTTTGCTGTTGTGGAGAAATAAAAGGGTTATTTGTGTTTTTGGTATATTTGCATGTAAAAAAATAAAAAAATAAAATTTTTGTAGTAAAAAATACAATTTAATTATAAATAAAATATAATTAACCATAAAGTTTTACTATTATCTGTCGATATATACTACATAGGGTGTTAAAAATGCAATAATGTGCAACAAAGGTGCAATTTTTATTTTTACAACACTATTATATAATTGGAGGCAGAGTATGAAAAAAAGTAAATTTAAGTGAAAAAGCATTAAAACAGAACTGGTGGTAATTACAAGTGTTGTAGTTTTATTGGTTGGTGCAGTGCTGACTGGTTTGTCAATTTACGCTATCAGAAACTCTACGACGCAGGCACTTATAAAAAGTGTTAAAGAGGCCTCGGAGCTGGCATCAAACAAGGTTACCATGACAATAGACCATTACAAGTCGCTGGCGACTGATATTCAGGCATATAACACCAGCTTTAAACCAACTAAAGTTGAGATGAAAAAATATGTTGAAACTTTAGGTGGCAGTTATGGTATTGAAAATGTACAAGTTTTGGACAAAAATGGCTTAAGTATTACAGATGGAAGCAGCTATGCTGATAATAATGCTTTTGTACAGGCGAAGTCTTTAGGTAGTTTCTTATCTGACCCAATAGTAAGCGGCGAAGATGCATATTTTGATTTGGCGGTTTATTCGTCGGACTGCTCGGTACTTATTCAGCTTCCATATTCTACATTTGGAGATATAATAGCAGATGTTAAAATGGGAAGTACTGGTAGCACGTACATACTTAACAATCAAGGCGCAAAGGTTGCCCACAATGATTTTAGTTTGGTTTTAAATCAACAAAATAATTTGGAGGCAGTTAAAACAGAGCCTGACGTTTACAAAACAGTTGCCGCTTTGGAAACAAGAATGGTAAATGGCGAATCGGATTTTGGTTTTTATACATGGAAAGGCGACGGTAAATTTGGTTCTTTTAACTCTATTGAGGGCACAAATGGCTGGTCTATAAATGTAACGGCACTTTCTTCAGAGTTTATGGCACAAGTAACAACCTCAACTATCCAATTGTCAGTTGTGGGTATTATATCGCTTTTGATTGCAATTTTCTTGATGCTTCGTATAGCCAACAGAATTGTAATACCTGTTTCTGAGATTTTGGGTGCTATAGAAGAAATGGAAAAAGGCAATTTGCATTTTGACATTAATATTGCTAAAGACAATGAAATAGGGAAGATGTCCAATAGCGTTAAGCATTTAGGCACGGTATTTCAACATATGATTTCCGATATTTCTTATGTACTTGGTGAAATAGCACGTGGTAATTTAACGGTTAAAAGCAATGAGGAATATATTGGAGATTTTGAGGAAATACACACCTCTATGGAACAAATTATTGCTAAATTCAACGAAACGGTTGGAAATATAAAAATATCTGCTGAGCAAGTTGCAAGTGGTTCAAACCAAGTGTCCAGTGGGGCTCAGGCTTTATCACAGGGCACAACACAGCAGGCAGGCAGTATTATGGATTTGTCACTTATTATTAAGGATATTGCCGAAAAAAATAAGGTTAATTCAGAGGATGCAAAGGTTGCAAATGAACTTTCCAAAGAATCTGGTGAGGATGTAGTGGCAGGGAATGAATATATGAAAGAAATGATGGAGGCAATGGAGGAAATAACAAACAAATCTGGTGAGATTGGTAAGATTATAAAGACTATTGATGATATTGCGTTCCAAACAAACATACTGGCACTTAATGCTGCGGTTGAAGCCGCAAGAGCAGGCACAGCAGGTAAGGGGTTTGCGGTTGTTGCCGACGAGGTTAGAAATCTTGCACAAAAAAGTGCTGAAGCTGCTAAAAATACTACTCAGCTTATTGAAGATTCCATTACGGCAGTTGAAAAGGGTACAAAAATTGCAGATAATACTGCGAAGGCGTTATCTTCTATAGTAGAAAAAGTGGTGCAGGTAAACGGAAGAATACAAAAAATTGCTGAGGCATCAGCAGAACAGACTACTGCTGTTAATCAAGTTACCCTTAGTGTAGACCAAATTTCTGCTGTAGTGCAAACAAATTCCGCTACATCGGAAGAAAGTGCGGCAGCGTCTGAGGAACTTAACGGACAGGCTGAAATACTGAAAGACCTGGTTAGCTACTTCAAAATAAATACAATGAACGATGGCGGTTTTGCCGAAATCCATACAGATGAATATAACTATAATGATGCTCCTGTGGATTACAGCGAAATGGGAGGAAAATACTGATAAACAAAAAAGTCAAAACCTTAAGGTTTTGACTTTTTTATTCTTTATCCTTTGTATCGGCTAGTTGCAGTGTAGTCCACTACGCCGTTAACATATCGTTTAAGGTAGTAGATACCATCACTTTGGGTTACATCAATTTTCACGTCTCCAATATTAGGATTGCCAGGTGACAAAAATCTAATTTTAATTACACCGTTTGCCATAACAGATTCAATTTTAACAGGTCTGTCTAAATCGTTTCTAAAACAAAAATCTATGGACCCCCAACTAGCGGTTGCATCACGCCCAACAGGCAAGTAACCCACTTTAAGAGAATGGTTTCTTCTTGTTGTAATTGTCATTCCAGAGTACAATGCTGCATTATATAAAGTTGAAGAAATTTGGCAAATTCCACCACCGATAGCATTCACTATTTTGCCATCAGAGATAACTCCGGCTGCAAGATAATCTCTTTGGGCGGTACGGTGGCTAAGAATAACATCATTGTAAGAAAAAGTTTCCCCTGGGTTAATTATTATACCGTTTATAGAGTCTGACGCAAGAAGCATATTGAAGTTTCGGTTGGCGTTAGATGAAGACTGACTGTAGTTAGTGGTGTATGACGCTATATCGTAGTTGAAGTCTACTACACCTGATGCTGCCTTTGCTTTTTCCTCCGCAATTCGTTTCTCCTCTTCCTTAATTCGTTTTGCTTCTTCTTCAAGTTGTTTTTGTTTCTCAAGTTCGGCTTGCTTTTCCTCCTCTGTTTGCTCAAAAACAACTAAGTTTTCAGTTGCCTGGGATACAGGCTGGTTTGATGATGGCGTATTGGCAGTGCCGCCAATGGCGGTGGTGTTGCTAAAAAGCATTGAAACAACTAAAATACCCGCAATTGAATTCATTATAATTCCCCTTTCCCCAATGGTACAAATTCCTGTAATTATAGTATATTTTCCAAGATTTTACAAGAAGAGGTTTTGTAACAATATATCTAAACCGGTAAAAATATGAGGGGAATGGTATTTAATATGGGCTTTCATCTTTCATAAACATTATGATATACTATACACAATGGGTTTAAATGACATAATTGATGTAAAGTTGCTAATTGTGCTAAGGAGTGCTGAATGTGAAAGAAATACTTGTTGTTGCGCCGTATCAGGAATTATATGAAACGGCATTAAGGGTAATTGAAAAAAGAAAGTTTGACAATGTACAAGTTATACCAAGCGACCAATGATCAACAGCAGACGTAGTTTGACTTGGAATAAAGGATGATGTAAGCGTAATAATTTCCCGTGGTGGAACCTAT
>JBFWMT010000003.1:0-64139 GCA_050251415.1 Anaerotignaceae bacterium
AATCTCTACCATCTTGGGTAGCACCAAAAAGTATTGCTGATGGCTTATATTTTTCTGCTAAAGTAGTTATTGCATAAGTGTAAGCATCGGTTCCATAGTTTGCATATTCAGCACTTTCAACCACAATTGCCTCGTCGGCACCACTTGCAATTGCTTCCTTTGCAACACCCTCTACATTACCGCCTATGGCAATTGCAACAACTTTTTCCCCTGTTTTTGCTGCAAGCTCTTTTGCTGGTGTAAGTATCTCAAGACCAATTTTTTTTGCTGAGCCATCGGCTGACTCTATATATACCCAAATATTTTTGAAATCGTCTTTGTTCATTGTCTATGCCCTCCTCTTATAATATCTTGGCTTCAGCCATCATTGAAACTGCCTTAGCTGCAGACTCAACTCCAGATTCTTCCTGAATTTTAACACCAGCTGCCTTTTTAGGTGGAGCAAAAGTTCTAACAACCTTTACAAAAGAACCTTTAACTCCAACCTTTGATTCTTCAGTACCCAGGTCTGCCGCTGTAAACACAGGAACATCTACTTTTCTTGCTGCCATTTTGTTTCTCATTGTAGGGTAACGAGGGTCATAATCTGGTTTTGTAACTGTAACTACACAAGGAGTCGAAGCCTCAATCATTTTATAGCCTTCCTCAGTTTCTTGTTTTGCAACAATGCCATTATTTTTAGGTTCAATAGCTACTATAGATGTAACCTGACCAACCCCAAGCATCTGTGCAAGCTGTGAACCAACCTGTCTTGTAGAATAGTCTGTAGCCTCAAGTCCACAGAAAATAACATCAAATTTTGTTCCAATTGTTTCTTCAATTTTATTAACTGCCTTTGAAAGAATGTAGCTGGTTGCAAAGGTGTCTGAACCTCCAAAGCTTTCATCGCTTACAAGAAAAGCTTTATCTGCCCCAACAGCCAAACAGCTTTTTAGTGCATCCTTTGCACCTTCTGTTCCAATTGAAACAACAGTAATTGTACCGCCATGAGCCTCTTTATATCTCGCTGCCATCTCAAGGGCATACCCATCAAAAGCATTTACAATTGGCGTAATACCATCTAGCATTGGTGCACCAGTTTTTTCATTAAACTTTATCTCCACCGAATCATCGGGAACCTGTTTTACACAAACTAAAATTTCCATACATAATCCTCCTGTTTTTTCTGTAGTTGTTTACGGCGGTTCAGAGAAATCTCCAAGCCGCCGTAAATGTTATATAAAATTTATTTTAGGTTACCTTAAAATTGCACCACCAATTACCATACGCTGAACCTGGTTTGTTCCTTCATAAAGCTGGAATATTTTTGCATCTCTAAGAAGCTTTTCAACAGGATATTCACGGCTGTAACCATATCCACCCAAAATCTGAATTGCGTCAAGAGCAACCTGAACACTCATATCACTAGCGTAGCATTTTGCAATAGCCGCTTCTCTTGAAAATGGCATACCAGCATCCAAAAGTGTAAGGCAGTGAATTACCATCTGTCTTGCTGTTTCAATTTTTATATCCATATCAGCCATCATAAACTGAAGCGCCTGGTTTTTGCAAATTGGTTTTCCAAATGTAGCTCTTTCTTTTGAATATGCAATTGACTCATCAAGGGCACGTCTTGAAACACCAACAGCCATAGAACCTACAAAAGGTCTTGCTGCATCAAGTGTTTGCATTGCAATCTTAAAGCCATCTCCCTCTTTTGAAACAAGATTTTTGGCTGGTATTCTTACATCCTCAAACAAAACATCCGCTGTGTTTGAAAGACGGATACCCATTTTGTTTTCATGCTCTCCAATACTAAGTCCCTTTACACCGCTCTCTACAATAAAGCCTGATAAGCCTTTAGCACCTTTTGTTTTGTCTGTTAAAGCTGTTACATAAAATATTGAAGCAACTGCGGCATTAGTAATGAAACATTTTCTACCATTAATTACATATTCGTCTGTTGCAGCATCATAAACAGCTGTTGTTTTTGTACTGCTTACGTCGGAACCAGCCATTGGCTCTGTTAAAGCAAAAGCACCCATTTTACCTTCCAGCATCATTTCGCAAACCATTTGCTTTTGCTCTTTGCTTCCTGCAATCATAATAGGTTTAGCACCAAGATTACTACAAACCATTGTTGTTGCAAAGCCTGCATCTGCATATGCCATTTCTTCATATAAAGCTGATAATGTAACAGAGTCAAGACCTACTCCGCCAAACTCTTCAGGCACTTCAAGTACATGAAGACCCATTTCTAAAGCCTTGTCATACAATTCTGTAGCCCATTCGCCAGATATATCAAATTCCTTACACTGGGTCATGACTTCCTTCTTACAAAAATTCTTTACCTCTGCTAATAATTCTTTGCTATCATCTGAAAGTAAGTACATAATTAATTCCTCCAATATTTTAATATAGTTTACAATAATTAATTTGCTTATTCTCTTCCCTTATAATTTGTAGCACACTTTACCAGGGTTTAAAATTAAGTTAGGGTCAAATACCTTTTTAATGCCTTCCATAAGGGCAATATTTGTGTCACCAAGTGAACTTTGAAGATAACCCATTTTTGCATGACCAACACCATGTTCACCTGAAACCTGACCGCCTATTTCAGCCGCTTTAGAATACATTTCATCCATAACAGCTTTGCATTTTTCTTCCCACTGTTCATCTGTAAGTTCATCTTTGCAAGCATAAATATGAAGATTTCCGTCGCCGGCATGACCAAAACTTCTTATTCTTATGCCATATTTTTCTTCCAAAGAGTTTACAAATTTAAGATACTGTGCAATTTTATTTCTTGGCACAACTACATCACATTCGTCAAGTGAAGGTGTATCTGCTAATATTGCTTCCAAGAAGCTTCCTCTCGCTGCCCATGTGTTCTTTTTAAGTTCAGGAGTATCAGCAACAAAAACATCTATTGCTCCTGCATCAAAAAGCATTTCTGAAGCTGCCTCAGTCATCTGTTCCAGTTCATCCAGAGAGTTCCCATCAAAGGTTACTAAAAGATAAGCTCCTGCTTCATCTTTACAAGGGAAAATATCCTTTTTCTCCAAATATTTTTCTGACATTCTTACTATGTCTTTTTCCATAAATTCCAGCGCAACGGGCGCAAGTTTGTTCATAAAAAATTTAGGAACAGCTTCTATACAAGCATCTAAATCTTCAAAAGGAACTATTAAGCTTATATTCTCTTTTGGTAATGGAATAAGTTTAAGGGTAAGCTCTGTTATAAAACCTAGTGTTCCCTCTGAACCTACCATAAGGTTAATTATACTGTATCCAGAACTATTTTTAGCAACATTGCTACCAAAACGTGTTATCTCACCCGTAGGAAGAACCACCTGCATTGCACGCACATAATCTCTGGTAACACCATATTTTACTGCTCTCATTCCGCCTGCATTGGTCGATACATTGCCACCTAATGTAGCAAATTTCTCACCTGGGTCTGGTGGATAAAGCAAATCTTTTTTTGCACAGTCCTCAGCAAGGTCATTTAAAAGCACACCTGGTTGAACTGTTACCGTAAAGTTTTCCATATCATAGCTCAAAATTTTATTCATTTTTATGGTAGAAATTATAACACCGCCGTATTTTGCAACAGCTGCGCCTGCAAGCCCTGTTCCTGCGCCTCTAGGTATTACAGGTATATTCATTTCATTACAAAGCTTCATAATAGCGGATATTTCTTCTGCGGATGTAACCTCTACAACTGCCTCAGGTGAATAATATCCATATTCAGGCATTTCATCATGGGTGTAATCTTTGTTGATATCTCCGTCAACAAACACCCTATTTGGTGCAATTGCCATAAGCTTTTCAATTACTAGTGGTGTTACCTGGTTGTAATTACTCATTATCAACTTCCCCTCTCATTATTTAAGTCCCCAATGCCTTTTCTTTGTGAAAGCAAATTTATATTGAAGCAAGAGCCACGTATATTTGTTAATATTTTATCGGTATAGTGGTCTTACCGCAACTATCAAAAAAATTTTTCTCGTTTCTTTTTGTTTAACTTCTGCTCTTTTTTTGTCATAAAAACACTTTTAAAATTTAAATTTGTTAATTTCTTGTCGGTCTGATGGTCTTACCAGTTCCCTTAAAAAAATTTGCACAATGTTTAGTCGATCTTTTAGGTATTTTTTACAGTGCCTAATTTCCTGCCAAATGAAACACTTTGTTTCCATTTGCTCTTAAAAAGATAAGTAATGTATTTAATACTATAATCGTACCTACCCATTTACGTCTGTAATCTCGTATGTTACTCTCCAACTGCTTTTAAAGCTATGTAATATACTTGTTGTTAATGTATTCCCTCTCTGTACTGCTACAGTGTTTCTATAATTCTTTTATTCAGCTTGGGATAAATGAATTAAAAATATGAAATTTATACTTTCCCTTGCTATGCTATTATAGTAATTTATGATTGGCTAAAAGTCAATTATGAAAACCTAACAGAAATTTTTTAAATAATTATGCAATATTTAGTATGCGAACTATTTGCGTGCGTTAAAAAAATATTAAAGTTTTTGCGCCAAAATTGCAGCATATTAAAAGTACATTTGTTACTTTTTTGGCAATAAAAGAAACGAATTAATCAGCATGCCCTTAGATAGAGAAAGCTATAACTACAAACCGTGTAGTTATAGCTTTTTTATCATCATATTTATATACAAATATCTAAGTTCTATAAAACACTTTGAGGATTAAGGGCTATGTTAAGCAATACACTGCTTTTTTTTGAACCCATTCTAAACCTTTCTACCGATTCCGTAACAAATTTCCTAAGTTCATCCTCTTCTTCACCTTTTATAAAAATACGCCACCTATATTCATCCTTTATTTTAGAAATTATAGCAGGTGACGGGCCAAGTATTTCAAACATTTTACCGCTGTTTTGTTTTTCCAAGATATATGAAAGACGTTGAATTTCTTCTATTACATCTTTTTCATTTTTACCAAAGGCAAGTATTGTAAATATATTCGAAAACGGCGGATATGCCATGGTACTTCTTAACAAAGTTTCCTTTTCATAAAATTCCTCGTAGTTGCATTGCGCCGCCAAATTTATTATATAGCTTTCGGGCTGATATGTTTGTATAACAACTCTGCCCGCCAGACTGTCACGCCCCGCGCGCCCCGATACCTGTGTAATAAGCTGAAATGTAGTTTCTCCTCCTCTAAAGTCACCGGTGTTTAGGGAAAGGTCTGCCGCAATTATTCCAACCAGCGTAACATTGGCAAAGTCGTGACCTTTAGCTATCATCTGCGTACCTATAAGGATGTCCGCTTCACCATTGCCAAAGGCAGTTAATATATTTTTGTGGCTGTTCTTTTTTGTGGTAGTGTCCATATCCATGCGCAAAACTCTTGCACTGGGGAAATATCTCTTCACTTCCTCTTCAACCTTTTGCGTTCCCGTTCCAAAATATTTAATGTATTTAGAGCCACATTCAGGGCAAATCTTAGGCACTTCAGCTTTTTTGCCACAATAGTGACACCTAAGCTGATTTTGGTCCAAATGATATGTAAACGAAACATTGCAACTTGGACACATCATAACATGTCCGCATTTACGACAGGAAACAAAGGTAGAAAAACCACGTCTGTTAATAAAAAGCATAGCCTGCTGTCCTTTGCTAAGCACATATTTCATTTCTTCATAAAGTTTTCGGCTAAATATACTTCTGTTGCCTTCTTCAAGTTCGCGGCGCATATCCACTATTTCCGTTTGTGGCATTGGTCTGCTTAGCGGTCTGTCTTTAAGGGTAACAAGAGTTATTTCTCCTTTCTTGGCTCTGTAGTAGGTTTTAAGGGATGGAGTTGCAGTACCATAAACCATTTTAGCATTACACTGGCCACACCTATATTCCGCAACCTCTCGTGCATCATACTTTGGTGTAGTATCACTTTTATAGCTGCCCTCATGCTCTTCATCTATAATTATTATTCCCAAATTGCTAAACGGTGTAAACACTGCACTTCTTGGACCTATCATTATTGAAATTTCACCATTTTTGGCTCTCTGCCATACATCAATTCTTTCCCCTGCACTCATACGGCTGTGGCTTACGGCAACTTTTTCTCCAAAACGAGAAATAAACCTACCTGTCATTTGGGGTGTAAGAGAAATTTCAGGCACAAGTACAATTGCCTGTTTTCCCATAGCAATCACCTTCTCAATTGACTGTATATATATTTCAGTTTTACCACTGCCTGTAACACCATGCACCAGAACAGGCTTTTCTTCCCGTGTTATTATGGTTTCTAAGGCATTTTTTTGCTCTTCCGTAAGTTTAAACGGTTCAGTTTTTTCTATATTTTCAACATCAAACAGCTTTCGCCTTTGCTGATACGTATTTTCTTTTATTACACCACGTTTAAGCAATGTTTTTATGGCAGAGTCGCTAATTTTAAGCTTGCTTTTAACAGCCGCAGCCGTATAATCATTTTGGCTTAAAAGTTCAGTTACCATAAGTTGCGCCCTACAGCTTTCACGTTTTTTCAGCTTCTCTATTTCTTCTTCCAACTCACTGCCGCTTATATTAAGACTAAGCGTTTTAACTTCATTTTTCACATTTATTCCCGACGGCATAATAGTTTGCAAGCACTGAGTAAGGGTCGTATAATATTTTTCCTTCATCCACCACGCAAGGAAAATCATTTCTTGGGAAAAAACAGGATATTTGTCCATAATTGATGCAACACACTTAATTTTGGACTCAGGCACTTCTGTTTGTTCTGCAAAACCAACCACGTAACCTTCAGTAGAGGTGTTTCTAAAGCCAAAGGGTACCAAAACACGCATACCAAGCTGTATGTCTGCCATCAATAAAAACGGTATTTCATAGTCAAAAATTTTATCTATATCTGTATGCGCAGTACTTAATATAATCTGCGCAAATCGACCCTTCTCCACTGTAAAAACACCTCCTTTTCAACTTTAAAGGCGTGAGGATTAACTCCACACGCCCCTGTTTTTATTATTCCACTGTATCTTCCTGTACCCCTATTGAACCATCTGGCATTTCATCATCATCCATATTAAAGTTCTGGATAATCTGAATTTTACCTTCGTAAAGTTCATTTACTGCAATTGAAACAGGTTTATCAATTTTTATTTTTTTTGTAAGAGGCTCAGCATGATCCACAAGCTGTCTTGCTCTTTTAGCTGCAGCAATAACAATTGTGTAACGGCTGCCAACAACGTCTTCACCCTCTGCGCCTTTGTTTAATACCTCAAGTAAATCTGAATATGATGGTCTTAACATATTATATCTCTCCTTTAAAAGTTTCCATTAGGCTTAAATAGCGGAAGCTTTTCATTTTTTCAGCCTCAACAACTGCCATTATTTTAGTTACTGCAACATCAATCTCGTCATTTATTACAACATAGTCGTACTGTGGTAAAAAATCCAGTTCCTCTAAAGCACGGTTAATCCTTTTGTTAATTGTCTCCATATCTTCTGTTCCACGTCCAACTAAACGGCTTTTAAGCTCTGTTAAGCTTGGTGGAACAAGAAATACAAGCACAGCTTCCGGATATTTTCCCTTCACCTGTAATGCTCCTTGCACTTCAATTTCAAGTATTACATTAAGACCCTCCCTAAGCTTTCCTTCAACATAATCTCTGGGTGTTCCGTAATAATTGTCACAGAAACATGCATGCTCCAAAAGCTGATTGTTTTCAATCATGCCCTCAAATTCTTCCGTTTCCTTAAAAAAATAATGAACTCCATTTTCTTCATTGGGTCTTGGATTTCTTGTGGTTGCAGATATTGAAAGTGCGTAATTTTGTTCCTTACTAAGCTCACTTACCACAGTCCCCTTGCCACTGCCAGATGGACCTGATATTATAAGTAAAATTCCTTTTTTGTTCATTTTCTCTAATCCTCGTTTTCATTTATATCAGAAAGTCTACTTCCAATGGTTTCTGGTGTAATAAGGCTCAAAACCACATGACCGCTGTCCATTATTAATACACTTCGTGTTTTTCTGCCATAGGTGGAATCAACTAAATTCCCCTTTTCTCTCGCCTCTTGTATCAGTCTTTTAATTGGGGCAGATTCAGGGCTTACAAGGGCAACTACCCTTGAAGCATTTATAATACTTCCATACCCTATGCCAATAAACCTTGAATTATCCAAAAAATTCACCTTCTGTTATTCAATGTTTTGAATTTGCTCTCTAATTTTCTCGATTTCAGTTTTAAGTTCAATTGCTGCCTGCGTAATTTTAATATCATTAGATTTTGAACCAGTTGTATTCGCCTCTCTATTCATTTCCTGCACAAGGAAATCCAACTTTCGGCCAATGGTTGCATCCCCAGATACAAAAATCTGCTTAAGCTGTTCAATGTGACTATACATTCTTGTAATCTCCTCGTCAACACAAGCTTTATCCGCAAAAATAGTAATTTCTTGGGCAATACGCTGTTCATCCACTGGAGACTTGTCAAAAAGCTCAGTAAGTCTATTTTTAAGCTTTTCCTTGTATTCTTCAACTACAATAGGGCTTCTTTCCTTAATAGTGTCAGTAATAGCCTTAATTTTGTCACCTTTTTTAAATATATCCTCTTTTAGTGCCTCACCCTCTGTTTCACGCATAACAATAAAATTGTCAATTGCACTGCTTAGGGCTGGTTCAAGGGTTTCCCAAATAACATCACCGTCTTCTTCTACCTTTTCAACTGAAATTACATCAGGAAATTTTGCAACTAAATCCAGCTTGCTGTTGCTTGTAATACCATAAGTTAATTCAAGGTAGTTAAGCTTTTCAAGATAAGCCTTTGCTAGGTGCTCATTCATTTTTATGGCAACATCATTTTCAGAAAAAGTTTCGAAATTGATGTATACATCTGTCTTTCCCCTAAAAATTTTTTGCGTAAGGGTTTTTCTGATTTTATCTTCAAGATAATTCATAAATCTAGGCGATTTAATTGTTATGTCATTATATCTGTGGTTAACAGACTTTATTTCAACCGTGAAGCGCCTGTCATGGGCCTCGTTCTCGCCCTTGCCATAGCCTGTCATACTTCTTATCATGGGCAATCATTCCTTCTTTAATTATTGTTGGATATACATACTTTATATATTATATATTAATTTGCACTATATAATCAAGCACTATTTGTGATATACTGCATATATACTTATTTTTTGGAGGGAAAAAACTATGGCATTAGATGGAATTACCGTAAGAAGTATTGTTTGTGAGCTTACAGACAAGCTTCTTGGCGGAAGAATAGATAAAATATATCAACCACAAAAAGATGAAATAATTATTTCTGTACGAAGCATAGGCTCTAACTTTAAGCTGCTTATGTCAGCAAATCCAAGCCACCCACGAATTCAACTTACTTCCATAAGCAAAGACAACCCAATGACACCTCCAATGTTTTGCATGGTGTTAAGAAAGCATATAGCCGGAAGTAAAATAACGAACATTTACCAGCCAGATTTTGAGCGTGTAGTTGTGCTTGAAATGGACAGCCTTAACGAAATGGGTGATGTGACTACTAAGAAACTAATTATTGAAATTATGGGTAAGCATTCAAACATTATACTTGTGGACGAAAACAATAAAATTTTAGACTCAATAAAGCACGTTTCCCATGAAACCAGTTCAGTACGTGAGGTTTTGCCTGGCAAAGAATACTCTGCCCCACCGTCACAGGGAAAACTTAACCCTGAACAACTTAATGAAAGTGAATTTTCGCAAATTTTCGTTGAAAAAAATAGCCTTAAATTGCAAAATATTATTTATCAGTCTTATACGGGCATAAGCCCTGTTATAGCTTCCGAGATTTGCCATCGTGCTGGAGTGGATGCTGCAATGCATGGTGAAGAATTGGACATTGATGGAAGAAAATGCTTGTTTTCAGCTTTTTCCTCTGTTATGGAAAGTGTAAAAACGGCAAATTATACGCCCGAAATTATTTATGAAAACAAAACGGGTAGAATTGTGGATTTTTCCCCTGTTGAAATGACCCAGTATGGCAGCTTTAAAAAAGTACCTTACCAGTCAATTTCAGAGCTTTTGGAGGGCTTTTACAGCCAACGGGATAATGCCTACCATATAAAACAAAAAGCACATGATATGCGACGTTTGGTGGTAAGCAACATCGAGCGCTGTGTAAAGAAAAAAGAAATTCAGATTAAAACGTTGAAAGACAACGAGGGGTTAGAAAAATGGAAGCTTAAAGGCGAGCTTTTAACTGCAAATATTTTTGCTTTGGAAAAAGGCATGAATACTATTAAGGTGGTTAACTATTACATGGAAGATATGCCTGAAATAGAAATAGCTTTAGATACAACTAAAACGCCAGCAGAAAATGCACAAAAATATTATAATAAATATAATAAGGCAAAACGAACTCTTGCCGCCCTTGAAGTACAAAAAAAGCAAAATGAGGAAGAACTAGAGTATCTTGAAGGTGTTCTTAATGCAATTGACACCTCCACCGAGGATGCCGACTTAAATGATATACGTAATGAACTTATAGAGCAAGGTTTTATAAAACGTAAGCGTGGAGATAAAAAGTCCGTTAAGCAGCAAAAAAAATCAAAGCCACTTCATTTTATTTCCAGCGACGGCTTTGACATTTATGTTGGAAAAAGTAATATTCAAAACGATGAACTTACAATTCATTTTGCAAAGAGCAATGATATTTGGCTTCATACCAAAAACATTCCTGGCTCACATGTTATAATAGCCACAAACGATGCTGACACCATACCAGACCAAACCATTATTGAGGCCGCCAACCTTGCAGCATATAACAGCAAAGGTAAAGACGGAAGCAATGTTCCAGTTGACTATTGCCCAAGGAAAAATGTGAAAAAACCCGGTGGTTCAAAACCAGGTTTGGTTATATATGAAAACAATAAAACCGTATATATTACCCCAAACGAGGTAATGGCAGAAAATATGAAAAAAGCTTAGGGCTTTTAAAAGAAATCTCTTTATTTAAAGTAGTATTACAGCGTAATTTTCTTTGTAAATTAAAATGCCTAGTCTTGTGCTGTTGCAAGGCAAGGCTTTTTTATGCAATGCCATAAATTTTAGCAATTAGCTATATAATTAGGAAAAGCCATTCCTACATCACCTTTTTAAGGTGTCTTAATTTAACATATTCCACTATATTTGCAAGCAATTGCCCATTTGTTGGCTTTTTTGAAAAAGCGCATCCGAAAACACTGGCACATCCTAATCCTTCATCTTTTTTCCATGATGAATCAATAGCATGTCGCATGGCACGTTCTACTTTGCCAGCACTGGTTTTATATTCCTTGGCAACGTCAGGATAAATACGTTTTGTAATTCCCATAGCAGTGTCTTCCTCATTTAACATCATCATAACCGAACTACGAATGTAGTAATATCCCTTAAGACTTGGTGAAATTCCAAGTCTGCTTATAATATCAGAAACTATGTACTCCGTGCTATCCTCGCCGTTTTCTTTTGTTTCTGAAGTTGTATATGTTGACATTAATTGCAATTGTACATAGTTTTGTGTTTTATTTTCCTGAGACTTCATACTTTTATAAACTTGTGCAACTCTTCGTTTTAAACATGTACAACTAAATGGCTTTACCAAAAAATATTTTGCACCAAGGTCTATTGCCATTTGTGAAACTGTATCACTTTCAAACCCACTCATAGCAATTACACCAGTTTGTGTAAAACGAGCTTCCTCAAGTTCTTCCAATATCCATAAACCATCATTTACAGGCATAACCAAGTCTACAAGTGCAATATCTGGTGCAAGCTCCAATATTTTTTTCAGCGTTGCCTCACCATTAGTTGTTATGGCCACAACCTCCATATCGCCATCCGCATCAATATTTTCTTTAACCATATTTGCAAAACTTTTATCGTTATCCGCAATCAAAACCCTAATTCTATGTTTTTCCACCCCAAGCACCTCCGCCTGTAACAATTTTGCTTTTTGATTATCTAGCGAAACACTTATTTAATGTAATCAAAAAATCATTTGGCAAAAATTTGGTCGCTTCATAGTTTTTTATATAAAACGCAAATTCCATATTTTGCCTATAAATATAAATCTATATTCTGATATTTGAATTAATCTGTATTTACCATGTTAAACTACCTCATAATACCACAATTTACCCCATTATTATAAACATCTTCACACACTTTTTTATTTTTGTCAATACTCGACAATATCTTTCTTTACTTATTTATTGACTTATTTATTACTAAACCTATAATTATATTTGAGGTGATTGTATGCTATTTAAAAATATTAATATTTTATCAAACAATGGCGAAATACTTAACGATATGTTTTTAACAGTTACGAATAGCACAATAAGCTATATTGGAAAAATACCGCCACCGCAATACTATAACAAAATTTTTGATGGTACAGACATGCTTTTAATGCCCGGTTTTATTAACACCCATTGTCATGTTCCCATGACTTTGCTTAGAAGCCTTGGCGGAAATCTTTCACTTAACGATTGGCTTACCACTGCTGTTTTCCCAACAGAAGCAAAGCTTACAGAAGAATATATTTATTATGGTGCACTGCTTGGAATTGCCGAAATGATAAAAAGTGGAGTGACCTCTTTTAACGATATGTATTACTATAGCCATAAAATTTGTGATGCGGTTCTTGAAAGCGGAATTAATGGAAACATAGCTACAGACGGCTTTGCTTTTGACGATAGCCTTAAAAATAAATATTCCATACCCGCTAGCGTTCTTTACGACTTCCATAAGGAATTTAACAATAAAAATAATGGTCAACTGAAAATAGATATGTGCGTACATGCTGAGTATACATCAGACCCTAAAAAGGTGGAAAAACTAGCTGAAATTGCAAAAAATACTAACTCAAATATCCAACTTCATTTATCTGAAACAGAAAATGAAACTACAGGATGCATTAAACGTCATGGGAAAACTCCCACTAAATTTTTTGCTGATTATGGCATTTTTGATAACCCAACAACTGCAGCACATTGTGTTTATTTAAGTGACGAAGACTTATTTCTTTTAAAAGAAAAAAATGTCAGCGTGGCGCACTGCCCAATAAGCAATCTTAAATTAGGCAGTGGCATTGCTGACATTGTAAGGCTTCAAAAAAGCGGTTTAAATATAACATTAGGTACTGATGGAGCTGCCTCCAATGATAACCTGAATTTTATTGAAGACATAAAAACAGCGATTCTTCTTCAAAAAGGCATTCATAGAGATGCTTCACTTTTAACCTCTGCAGATATAATTAATATTGCTACCAAAAACGGTGCTATTTCTCAAGGACGTCCAAACACTGGTGAAATTGCTGTAGGCAAAACCGCTGATTTTTTTGTAATGGACTTTAATGCACCAAACCTTCTGCCTGTTACAAATATGCTTAATGGTGCTGTTTACGCCTCTCTGCCCCAAAATATTGTACTTACTATGGTAAACGGAAAAGTTTTATATGAGAAGGGTGAATTTAAAACCATAGATATTGAAGCAGTTATGGCAAAAGTAAAAGAAATTAAAAAAATATTATACTGAAGTAATTTTATCTTTCTTCAGAAACGTATGTGTAAATGGGGGCACGTTTGTGTCCCCAAAACCACACTACACTTACTTTATCATGTTTTCAATAAAGATACCATATCCCTTTTCTGCATCATTTACAAAAACATGTGTTACCGCACCAATAAGCTTTCCATTTTGTATTATGGGACTTCCGCTCATTCCTTGAATTATTCCACCTGTTTTCTCAATCAATCTATCATCTGTAACCCTAATAACCATGCCTTTATCAGCGCTGGAACCAAATCTGCTTATACTCTCAATATTTATTGTATAGTCTCTTACCTCTCCATCAATAACATCACTTCTTATTAAAGCACTACCTTCGGTAACATCCTGCATAAGCCCTATTTCCAGTTCTTCGCCTTCAAGATCTTTTATGCCACTAGCATTCATTGTTCCAAAAATTCCACTTGAAGTGTTTGTTAGAACTTCTCCAACTATATTTTCCTTATCCAGCATACCTATTATTTCTCCCGGCTCACCACTTTCGCCTTTTTTCACGCCGGATAGCTCTGATAGAGTAACAACTCCCTGGGCAACAGGTATTAATTCCTTTGTGTCTACATCGTAAACTCCGTGACCAAGGGCCGCAAATTCACCGCTTTTAGGTTCAATAAATGTTACTGTTCCAAGTCCCTGAGTGGAGTCACGTACCCATGCCCCTATTTTATATTCTCCATATTCATTTTCTACTGGTGTAACTTCCAAATCTAAAAGATTATTGTTGCGCCTTACTTCAAGATTAAGTGAACTACCATCTGTAGCACTTACCGCTTCTTTCAATTCTTCTTTCTCTGTTACTGCCGCCCCATTGCAGCTTATAATTATATCCCCAGTTTTAATAATCCCTTCTGAAGGCTTAGTAACTTTACCATTGTCGTCTTTAACACTGCCTGTACCTAAAACCAGTATACCTTCAGTCTTCATTACAACACCAACAACCTTCCCACAGGTAATAACCTTGGTTTTAGGAAGAATATTAACAGAAACCGTTTTTAACGGTATACCAAAAGCAGAAATTTCTGCCGTTGCAGTACCCTCTTGTGTTGGCGTAACAATAGTAGTTTTATTTAAATCAATAACTATATTTTCTTTAACAGGTTCAGTTTCCATTCCTGATACTATAATATTTTCTTCATTGTAAAAACTTGCACTAAGGGGTACATTATAGCATATAGATTGTTGCGAACCCGCAATTAAATTTATTCTTTCGGGTATAATAATTTCAACTGCAACAGCCGCCGCACCCAAAAGCAAAAAAACAAAAGCCAATAACAAACAAACTGCCTTTTTCCGCATAGCTTTTCACCCTCCTCACTGTTTAAGATGACCCTAAACACACCTTGCTATGCAGACAAAAATTATATGAATACACGTATTTATAAGGTTTTTTCAAATTTTGATGATTTGTAATTTTTTGAAATTAAATATACATAGTTATTATGCCTTTTTTACAAAAATAAAGGACGTTGAAATTTCTTCCAATGTCCTTTAACAATTTTTTATTATATATTAACTTCCATAGTTTTGTGTATTTTAATTAATTCAATTCTTTTGTCGTCTATTTTTTCAACCTTAAATACAAGATTTCCAACAGTAATTTTAGGCCGCTCTTTTTCATCAGGTATTCTGCCAAGCTGACCAATTATAAATCCGCCTATTGTATCGTAGTAGCTATTGTCCTCAAATTCAACATCAAATAACTCCTCAACTTCATCAATTTGTGTTGTTCCTTTTACAAGAAAGGTATTTTCATCAATTTCACGTATTTCTTCCTCGTCAATGTCGTATTCATCGAATATATTTCCTACTATTTCCTCAATTAAATCCTCCATTGTAACAATGCCTGCCGTACCGCCGTACTCATCAATAACAATAGCCATTTGTACTTTATTTTTTTGCATATCCTCAAAAAGTTCATCCGTTTTTTTTGAAAATGGCACAAAATATGGCTCAAGTATTATATCGTTAAAACGAAAATTTTTGCCATTACTGCCGTCTGCATAAAATTTAAGTAAATCTCTTACACGAAAGAAACCAATTATATCATCAATGTTTTCATCATATACAGGAATTCTTGAAAATTTTTCTTCACTAATTACGGTTATAATATCCTCAAGCGTAGAATTTAACCCAACGGCAACAATATCGGTTCTATGTGTTGCAATATCCCCTACCATGGTATTGTTAAACTCAAAAATATTATTTATCATTTCCTTTTCATTTTCATCAATAGCACCGTTGTCCTCGCCTGCATCCACCAAAAAACGTATTTCCTCTTCTGTTACGTTATCATCCTCTTCCCTAGGATTAATACCCAAACCCTTACCAAATAAATGAGATAAGCCAAGGCATACCATCACAGCTGGACTTAAAACCGCTGAAATAACCGTTATCTGCCGTATCGTTGAAAAAACCATATTCTCACAGTGCCTTGTACCTATTTTTTGGGGCAAAAGATTGCCAAAAAGCAGCAAAAGCATTGCAAGCACAACAATAATTACAGCACCTGCAAAAAAAGCAGCTAAATATGAATATAATCCAAAACCAACAAAGATTTCAGCAATTGGCTGTAAAAAAGTTTTTATACTAACAACTGCAGTACAAAGGCAACACAAAATTGCGCCGAACTGAATAGATGCAGTGAGGCTATCTATTTTTTTTAAATGTTCATATAACGCAGAATACATTTCATTGCCACTGTCTGCAATAAATTTAATTTTGTTAATATTAATTTCAATAAATGCCGTTTCTAATACCTTTAAAAAACCATAAACAGCAATTAATGCAATTATACTTATAAAACTTACGCTCAAAATATTTGGTCCTCCCCAATTTTCCTATATATGCTTATCAATTTATTATGAATATCCACTATTGTCAAGAAAAGTAAAAGCCCTGAATTAACAGGGCTTTTTTAAACTTAGTATAATGGATGTTTATTTGTAAGAGCAACAACTCTTTTTCTGGCTTCATCTTTGTTTGTCTCAAAATCTTTAAGTACCATTGCAATTATATCAGCAATTTCCTTCATATCTTCCTCTTTCATGCCACGGCTTGTAACCGCTGGTGTGCCAACGCGAACACCACTTGTAACAAATGGGCTTTGCGGGTCAAAAGGAATTGTATTTTTGTTGCATGTAACACCAACTTCGTCAAGGAGCTTTTCAGCCTCTTTACCTGTAAGGTTTACGCTTCTTAAGTCAACAAGCATAAGGTGATTGTCGGTACCACCCGAAACAATATCAATTCCATTAGCCTTTAAGCCATCTGAAAGAGCAACTGCATTTTTAACAACCTGCTGTATATATACCTTATACTCTGGCTGCAAAGCCTCTTTAAAGCATACTGCTTTTGCGGCAATAACATGCATAAGTGGGCCACCCTGAAGTCCTGGGAAGATTGCCTTATCAATGGCCTGTGCATACTCTTGCTTGCACATAATCATTCCGCCTCTTGGGCCTCTTAAAGTTTTATGTGTTGTTGTTGTTACAAAGTCTGCATATGGCACTGGAGATGGATGCTCGCCTGCAACCACAAGGCCTGCAATGTGGGCAATGTCCACCATAAGGTAAGCTCCAACCTCTTTTGCAATTGTCTGCATACGTGGAAAATCAATTGTTCTTGCATAAGCACTTGCACCTGCAACTATCATTTTAGGTTTTGTTTCAACAGCAATTTTTTCAAGCTGGTCATAGTCTATAAAACCTGTTTCGTCTACGCCGTAAGGCACAATGTTAAAGTATTTCCCAGAAATATTAACAGGACTACCGTGAGTAAGATGTCCACCATGATTAAGGTTCATACCCATGATAGTATCACCTGGTTTAAGCATAGCAAAGTAAACAGCCGTATTTGCTGATGCACCAGAATGGGGCTGAACATTTACATGGTCACAGCCAAAAAGCTGTTTTGCTCTTTCAATAGCAAGGTTTTCTGCAACATCAACCTCCTGACAGCCGCCATAATAGCGTTTGCCTGGGTAACCTTCTGCATATTTATTTGTAAGCGGAGACCCCATAGCCTCCATAACTGCCTTCGATACAAAATTTTCGGATGCGATAAGTTCTATATTATTTCTCTGTCTGCCAAGCTCTTTCACAATTGCTTCTGCAAGCTCAGGATCGCTTTTTCTTACTTCACCGAATTCTAAATCCATCAATATCATCCTCCGTATTTTAAATTAAAATGTGAGCAATACATGCCAATAATCCGTGCATTTAGTGCGTTCTTCTAGTGCGTTCTTCATAGTCATATGTCCTTATATAGCGAACATATGTCCATTTTAAAGACACATATCGATATTATACCACATTTTTCCCATAACGCAAGAAAAATAAAAAGTACTTATTTTAATATATTGTTCCACCACAAACCACATAATCTCCATCGTATACAACGAGTGCTTGTCCTGGTGTAATTGCTCTTTGTGGTTCATCAAATACGCACTCTATAGTGTCTTTATCTATAATCTTAACTGTACATGGTGCTTTTTTATGACTATAGCGTATTTTTGCTTCAAAACGCATCTCGCCTTCTATTGTTTCATATGCCATAAAATTAACTCTGTTGGCACGCACCGTTGTTTTAAATAAACTTGAGTTTTCACAAAGCACAACTTCATTTGTCATAGGCCGTATTTCATAAACAAACATTGGCTTTCCAAAAGCAATGCCAAGTCCCTTTCGCTGACCAACGGTATAATACACAATTCCCTTGTGTTTGCCCATAATTTTTCCATCCATATCCACAAAATTACCCTGGGATATTTTTTTGCCCGAATTTTCTTCAATAAATTTTCCATAATCATCGTCTGGTATAAAACAAATTTCCATACTGTCTGGCTTATTAGCAACCTTAAGTCCTATTTCCTCGGCAATTTTTCTTACTTCATCCTTGTTATATGCTCCTATAGGCATTAACGTTTTTTTAAGCTGTTCCTGTGTAAGGTTATAAAGCACATATGTCTGGTCCTTTGCCTTCGCGTCGGACATTCTAAGGGTATATCGACCTGTTTTAGGAAATATCTCAATTCGCGCATAGTGCCCTGTTGCAATATAGTCAGCACCTATTTCCATGCTTCGGTTTAAAAGTGCCTGCCACTTAACGTATCGGTTACAGGCAATACAAGGGTTAGGTGTTCGTCCATGCAGATATTCCTCCACAAAATAATCTATAACATTACACTTAAACTCATTTTTAAAATTCATTACGTAATAGGGTATATCCAACATATTGGCTACTCTTCTTGCATCGTCAACTGCAGAAAGACCACAGCACCCTCCGTCCTCTGGTTCAACAGGCTCATCCTGCCAAATCTGCATAGTTGCGCCAATAACTTCATAGCCCTCTTGTTTTAAGAGATATGCCGTTACTGAACTATCAACACCGCCTGACATACCAACAACAACTTTTCCTTTACTCAAAAATATCACCGCATTTCTATTATATTATCCATCAGTATACCATAAATCTTCCCCAGCACCTATACACAAGGAAAAAAATGTACATAAATGCACATTTTTCCCCTTTACCATTTATTTTATATATGACAATGTTCCTCAATATCTTCAACTGGCTCTTTAAGTCCCTCTATAACAATATTGTTCTTCTTTGCATAATCCCATAGCGCGGCATTAAGGGCTTCTTCTGCTAAAAGTGAACAGTGCACCTTTACTGGTGGTAGTCCGTCCAACGCCTCCATTACGGCTTTATTTGTTACCTTCAAAGCTTCCTGTATGGTTTTCCCCTTAACAAGTTCTGTTGCCATGCTGCTTGTAGCAATTGCCGCACCACAACCAAAGGTTTTAAACTTTGCGTCCACTATTTTTTCGTCCTCAATTTGCAAATACACCTGCATAATATCACCGCATTTTGCATTGCCAACACGGCCAACACCACTGGCATTATCAATTGTTCCCATATTTCTTGGGTTCATAAAATGGTCCATTACTTTTTCGCTGTACTCCATAATCTATTCCTCCTTTGTGCAATCTCTGCTATTATGCGTTATTTTTTCCGTTTATATAATCCTCGTAAAGTGGTGACATACTTCTTAGTCTTTCAATTATAGGCGGCAATTTTTCAAGTACATAATCCACTTCTTCCTCAGTAGTTTCGTACCCAAGGGTAAGACGTACCGAGCCGTGGGCTTCCTCATGCTTAAGCCCAAGTGCTAACAGCACATGTGATGGGTCTAAACTACCCGATGTACATGCTGAACCACTTGAAGCACAAATGCCGTTCATATCCAACAGCATAAGTACCGATTCACCCTCTACAAAAGCAAATGAAATATTACAATTACCTGGCAATCTGTCCGTCGGATGTCCGTTAAGACGTGCATTAGGTACTGTTTTCATAATTCCGTTAATCAGTTTATCCCTAAGAGCTGTAAGCCTTTTTACCTCGTCGTGCATCTCTGCATTAGCAAGTTCTATTGCTATTCCAAGGCCAACAATCGCTGGCACATTTTCAGTTCCTGCACGTCTTTTTCTTTCCTGTGCTCCTCCAAAAATAAGCTGCTTAATTTTTGTCCCTTTTCTTATATAAATAGCTCCAATTCCTTTTGGTGCACCTAGCTTATGCCCTGAAAGAGAGAGAAGGTCTATATTCATTTTATTAACATCAATTGGCACATGACCAACAGCCTGCACTGCATCTGTGTGGAATGTAATGCCATGTTTATGTGCTATTTCTCCAATTTGTGCAATAGGTTCAATTGTGCCGATTTCATTGTTTGCCATCATTACAGAAATAAGAACCGTAGTTGGTCTAATGGACGATTCAAGTTCCTCTATACGAACTTTGCCATGTTCATCCACAGGCAAATAGGTTACCTCAAATCCATTTTCTTCAAGATATTGTGATGTATGCAAAATTGCATGATGTTCAATATTCGTGGTAATAATGTGATTTCCTTTTTCTTTAAGGGCTTGTGTAACTCCACGTAATGCCCAATTATCGCTTTCGCTTCCTCCCGCTGTAAAATAGATTTCAGATGCATCTGCACCTAGTGCTGCCGCCACCTGCTCCCTTGCTGTTTCCACTGCTTTTTTGCTTGCCTGCCCAAGCTTATAAACACTTGAAGCATTACCGTATTTTGTGGTAAAATAAGGTATAATATTATTTAGTACCTCTGCCCTTACAGGGGTGGTTGCCGCATTATCCATATAAATTAATTTTTCCATAATAAACCTCCTTTTTATTTGAATTATTTTGTTCGCAAATGTTAAAAATATTTGTGTAAGGCAGTTCGATTTTTATGACTGTTAGTTTTCACTTTGTGATATGTTATTTCATTTAAAACCATTTAACAATATAATGATTACAGGGTTTAGTGTATTTTTTTGTATTTATTGTTTTAAAACGGAACATACCTAAACAAGCGGCTCCTATTCTCTTCTTATTTATATTATATCTACTGAAAGTATCCGAGGTGACAAATATGGAATTTAAAGAAAGACTGAAAAGCCTTAGAAAAGAAAGAAAGCTTACCCAAAGTGCTTTGGGAAATATTCTTAATTATGGTTATACCGCCATCTCGAACTATGAGTCCGGCAGAAATGAGCCGTCCATTAAGGATTTAAAAAAAATTGCTGAATATTTTGATGTATCTTTGGACTATTTACTTTGTGTGAACGATGTAAGAAACCCTTATGTTGAAAGAGATTATCCTGAGCAATTTAACGAATTTAAAAACGTTTATACTGCTCTTGAACAAGGTAAACGGGACACCTTAGAAGATTTTATGCGCTGGATATTAGACAGACAGCTTCGAACTACACAGAACCAGACAAAACCTCTTAAGGTCGCACAAGATACAGTACAGTACAAATCAAAATCATCAGACACAGAGTGAGCAGCTACACTAGGGCATACAGCTTAAACCGTCTGCCCTTTTCACATCTATATAGTATTTTGTTTATTTTGAAAACATAGGTGTTGAAAGATATCTCTCACCTGTATCAGGCAAAAGTACAACTATTACTTTTCCCTTGTTTTCAGGGCGCTTTGCCATTTCCTTTGCTGCCCAAACTGCCGCACCAGAGGAAATGCCAACAAGCAATCCTTCATTTTGGGCAATTTCACGTCCTGTTTCAAATGCATCCTCATTTTCTACCACTATAACCTCATCATATACACTTGTATCCAGCGTTTCTGGTACAAAGCCTGCACCTATACCTTGTATTTTATGCGGCCCTGCAATGCCTTTGCTTAAAACAGGTGAGCTTGCTGGCTCTACTGCAACAACTTTTATAGAAGGATTTTTTGCCTTAAGCGCCTTACTAACACCTGTTATCGTTCCTCCTGTACCGACCCCTGCCACAAATATATCAACCTTACCCTCTGTGTCATCCCAAATTTCTATGCCTGTTGTTTTTTCATGTATTTCGGGATTTGTTTTATTGGTAAACTGGCTTAAAATAATACTATTTTCCGTTGACTTGTTAAGGTTTTGAGCTTCTTCAATTGCGCCCTTCATTCCCTTTGTGCCATCAGTTAATACAAGATTTGCACCATAGGCTTTTAACAAATTTCTTCTTTCAATGCTCATTGTTTCTGGCATTGTAAGTATAACCTTATACCCCTTTGATGCCGCAACTGCAGATATACCAATACCCGTGTTGCCACTAGTAGGCTCTATAATGGTTGTATCTTTATTCAAAATACCTTTATCCTCAGCATCTTCAATCATTGCCTTTGCAATTCTATCCTTAACACTGCCCGCTGGGTTAAAAAATTCAACCTTTGCAAGTATTGTTGCTTCAAAATTATTGTTTTTCTCATAATTTTTTAACTCTATAATCGGTGTTTTACCAATTAATTGCGTTACAGAAGTATAAATACCCATTAATCCTCAACTCCTTTAAATGCTTCCTGCAAATCGTAAATAATATCAGCGATGTGTTCTGTTCCAATAGATAATCTTATGGAATTTGCCTTAATTCCGCTTTCCAAAAGCTCATTTTCTGTCATTTGCGAATGGGTTGTTGATGCAGGGTGAATAACCAAGGATTTTACATCCGCAACATTTGCAAGCAATGAAAATACTTTAAGGTTATCAATAAACTGCTTTGCTTCTTTTTCTCCGCCTTTAATTTCAAAGGTGAAGATTGACCCAGCACCCTTTGGAAAATATTTATTGTAAAGACTATTATATTTATTACCTCCAACTGATGGATGATTTACCCTTTCCACCTGCGGATGTGCATTTAAAAATTCAACTACCTTAAGGGCATTTTCTACATGACGTTCAACCCTTAAAGAAAGCGTTTCCAGACCCTGAAGGAAAATGAAAGCGTGCAGAGGCGCTAAGGTTGCACCTGTATCTCTAAGTAAAATTGCCCTTATTTTGGTTACGAATGCCGCCGCACCAACTGCTTTTGTAAAACTGATGCCATGATAGCTTGGATTTGGCTCTACAAGGCTTGCAAACTTACCGCTTCCCTCCCAATCAAACTTACCACTATCCACAATTACGCCACCAATTGCCGTACCGTGACCGCCAATAAATTTCGTTGCAGAATGCACAACAATATCTGCACCACGTTCAATAGGTCTAAAAAGATATGGTGTTGCAAAAGTATTGTCAACTACAAGTGGTATCTTATTGTTGTGAGCAATTTGTGCAACCTTATCCACATCTATTATACTAGCGTTAGGATTTCCCAAAGTTTCAATAAATATTGCTTTTGTGTTAGGCTTAATTGCATTTTGGAAGTTTTCCAAATCGTCGCCATCCACAAAGGTGGTTGTAATACCATATTCAGTAAGGGTATGTGCCAGCAAATTGTATGTACCACCGTAAATTGTTGATGCTGCCACTATATGGTCACCTGCTTTTGCAAGGTTTTGAATTGTATAGCTTATTGCTGCCGCACCTGATGCAACGCCAAGAGCCGCTACACCTCCCTCAAGGGCCGCTATTCTTCTCTCAAACACATCTTGCGTTGGATTTGTTAGCCTGCCATAAATATTGCCTGCATCTGTAAGGTTAAACCGTGCCGCCGCATGGTCACTGTTTTTAAACACATAGCTTGTTGTTTGATAAATTGGTACTGCTCTTGCGTCGGTTGTTGGGTCAGCATTTTCCTGTCCCACATGAAGCTGTAATGTTTCAAATCTATATTCTCTATCTATACTCATTTTAAATTCCTCCATTATTGTTTAAATTATATTCAACAGCAACAACAAAGGAAACACATTCGCCCTTTTCTGAAGTTTTCTCGTAAAAGTTTTAAAAATAGTAAATTCATTAAGTCACATCCTTTATATTTATACTATTCCTACGGGTTTAGTATGAAATAATTATAAAACGACTGCCTCAATTTGTCAATAGCTTTTTTAAATATTTTAATAAAAAGAAAAACCGCCAAAATTAGCGGTTTTTCTTTTTAGACAAAGTCAAAACATTGAGGGCTTTGCCCTCAAACACCCACAAGCGTTTCTGTTCAGCACTTTATTGCGTAAAGCTGTCCTTTGGACAGATGGCACTTCTTTGCCATTGCCGCCTTGACCCATCTAAAACCACATAGACATGCGGTTTTAATAAAAGTTTTTGGATTGCTTTTTTCAAAAAGCAAGTGGGTTTGGGCAACGCCCAAGTTTTTCACAGCCCTAAATAAAATAATCTGCACCATTTCGTCTTTGGTGTTCATCTAATAAATCTTGCAAAGTGAATTTGTCTACATATTTGTTTATTACATCGTATAACCCTTCCCAAAAATCAAGGGTTGCACACTCAAAGCATAAAGAGCATTTATTTTGTTCATCTTCAAGGCAGGTTACCGGTGCAAGATTCCCCTCTGTAACACGCAATATAGACCCAACTGTGTACTCATGTGGCTCTTTTGCCAGTTTGTAACCCCCTTGGGACCCTCTTGTGCTTCTTAAAAACCCAATTTTGCAAAGTAACCCTATAATTTGTTCCAAATATTTTACAGAAATATTCTGTCTTGCAGATATTTCTTTTAACGATACATTAGAACCATTGCTGTTAAGGGCAATATCAATCATAAGCCTTAATGCGTATCTTCCCTTAGTCGAAATCTTCATACTAAGTCACCTCCATATATACCTATTATACCATAGGAATTGTAGGTATGCAATGTAAATAAACTAATTTAATTTTATATTGCGCTTATATTCATCCGCATGATTTTTCATTTCCTCGGCCGCTTTTGTAACTAAATTTCCAGCTTCTCCGCCACCCATAAGCCTTGAAAGTTCTTCAACTGCTCCATTATAATTTAGAGCTGTAACCTCTGTTACCGTTTTTTCGCCCTTTACACTTTTTTCTATAAGAAAATGACTGTCTGCCATTGCGGCTATCTGCGGAAGATGTGTTATACAAAGTATTTGCCGTTTTTTGCCTATTGCCGCCATCTTTTCGCCTACACGGGTGGCAGTTTTTCCACTTACTCCTGTATCAATTTCATCAAAAATAAATGTGTCAATGCTTTCTGCATCAGCTACAACGGTTTTCATCGCCAGCATAACACGGCTCATTTCACCACCTGATGCAATCTTTGCCAATGGCTTTAACCCTTCACCTAAATTAGCTGAAATCATAAACTCTACATTATCACAGCCCTTTGAGTTAAAGGTTTCTTTCTGTTTCACCACTATTTTGAAAGACGCATTTTTCATTTCCAGTTCTTTTAGCTGTTTTTCTATGTCTTGCTCAAGTTGTTGGGCGGTTTTAAGCCTTAAATCAGTCATTTTTTTACAGTCCGCCTTAATTTGTGAAAAAATATCCGCTTTTCTTATGGTAAGTTTTTTCAATTCTTCTTCGCTATGTGTAATAAAATCCAGCTCTGCCTGTGCCTGTTGTTTAAAGGTTAAAACTTCCTCAACTGTAGCACCATATTTCTTTTTAAGCCTGTAAATAAGGTCAAGTCGTTCCTCTATTTCATCAAGCTCCTCAGGATCGCTGTATATTTCATCAGAATATCTTTTAAATTTTCTTATAACTTCATCAAGGGCAGTTGCAACCTCACTAAGTTCATCATATATCTGTTCACATTCTTGGTCTATGAGTTTTAGATTGCCAACAGTCTCGGTAGCCTGTGCAATTTTATCCGCCGCCGACATTTCCTCGTCTGAACCTAAGTACAAAAGTTCCATTGTATTATGTGTATATTTTGTTATTTTTTCTATGTTATTAAGATACACTTTTCGTTCTAAAAGAGCCTCTTCTTCACCCTTTTTAAGTGCTGCATCTTCAATATCATTTATTTTAAATTCAAGGGCATCAATCTTTTTTTGCCTCTCATCCTCATCACCATCTAGAGCCTTTATCTGTGCCAAAATACTCTTGTATTCCTTTACACGCACACCCAAATCCGCTTTATATTGCTCTGATTTTTCGCCGCAAAATTTATCAAGTATATCCATATGGCGCGCCGCATTAAGCAGTGACTGATGCTCATGCTGGCCATGGACATCAATAAGCCCCACTGAAATCTGTTTAAGCATGCTTGCGGTAACGCTTGTTCCATTTACCCGGTTTGTGCTTTTACCGTCAGCCGTCATTGTACGCTGAATAATCACTATGCTATCGTCAGCCTCAACGCCAATTTCTTCAATTGTCCTAAGGGTTTCGCTATCTTTTATTTCAAATTCTGCCTCTACCTGTGCCTTGGCTTGACCACGGCGTACAAAATCTTTTGATGTACGTTCCCCCAATACAAAATTAATAGAGTCAATAATCATACTTTTACCAGCGCCTGTTTCGCCAGAAAGTACATTAAGACCCTTGCCAAATTCAATTTCCGCTTCTTCAATTAATGCCACATTTTTAATATGTAACCCTAAAAGCATAGCTATTACCCCTTATTCAGCATTTATTATTCTTGTAAGCTTCTGTATAAAATCCAATGCCTGGTTATGCGTTCTTGCCACACAAAACACAGTGTCATCGCCTGCAATAGAGCCAAGAATATCGCTGTTTTCCATATTGTCTACCGCCACACCAACTGCCATGCCCATCCCGTTCAGTGTTTTAATAACTATCATGTTTTGGGCAAAATCTACCTTAAGTACTGCATCTCTGAATACACGTATAAGCCTTTCTGAAACCTCAGTATCTGTTTTGCTTATAGATGCATACTTTTGCCTTCCATTTTCGGTGGCAAGCTTTGTAAGCTTAAGTTCTCTTATATCTCTTGAAATTGTTGCCTGTGTCACATTTAAACCCTCAATTCTTAGCATTTCGGCTAAATCCTCTTGGGTTTCAACTGCATTGTTTTCTATTATTTCAAGTATCTTTGCCTGTCTGGCAATTTTCATATCATCTGCCCCCCTTTGTATACATTTTCTCTCTTAAAACATCGTAAAATCCCAAATCCCCTGTTTTAATAATGTTACTATAGTGCTGTGCCCGGTTTATAACAATGTAGTCCTCTGTTTCCAAATTACAGGCACTTTGTCCATCAATCACCGCATAAAGGCGCTGCCTTGTGTATCGTTTTACTTTAAGCATAACCTCGTCATCAGCACCCACCACAATGCTTCTTGCGTGTAACATGTGTGGGCAGATGGGTGTAATTGCAACCATATTTGCATCGCTTTTTAAAATAGGACCACCTGCAGCTAAATTATAGGCCGTAGACCCTGTAGGCGTTGCAACCAGAATTCCGTCACCAAAAAAGTCATCTATAAATTCGTCATTTACATATACACCTACGTCCACCATACTTCCACGAGAAATACTTACCTCGTTAAGAGCCACAACAATTTTTTTCCCATCCTTAGCAGAATTTATCTCTGCTTTAAGCATCATTCTTTTTTCTAATTTGTATTTTCCGTCAAGAACCTTTTCAACCGTTTCTTCCATTTCTTCCCGTCCACAGTCAGTTAAAAAGCCAAGGTGACCAAGATTTATACCCAAAAGAGGAGTGTTATATTTTGCCGCACGCTTACCAGCACTAAGCATTGTTCCATCACCGCCAAGGGTAATAAGAAATTCTGCATCCCTAAAAATCGCGTCTTCCCTCATAGCATACTCCAAAAGCCCTGCATGCTTTGCAACGCTTTCACTTACCAATGGCTGATAGCCTTTTTCTTTAAGGAAAGCAACAAGTTTTTTGGTGGCTGTAAAATTATCATCTTTTCTTGTGTTAGGTAAAATACCTATTTTTCTCATTTGCATCACCCTTATAACTCCTCATGGGAGGTTGTAGTTACCTTTTGCGCCAAAGCATATGCTTCTTCAATGGTAAGTCCTTGTGTCTTTCTGTCTAGCAAAATAAGGTACTCTATATTGCCCTCTGGCCCTTTAATAGGTGAAAAATCTATATTCAGTATGTTTAACCCTTGCTCAAAGGCAAAATCTATAATTTTAACAATAACTTCTTTGTGCACTGACATATCCTTTACAACACCTTTTTTGCCAACCTTTTCACGCCCTGCCTCAAACTGTGGCTTAATAAGGCAAATAAGCTGTGCATCCTCAGTCATTCGCATTACCGTTGGGGGAATAACCATAGTAAGGGAAATAAAAGAAACGTCAATGGAGGCAAAATTTGCAAGGATTGGTACTTGTTCTTCCGTAAGGTAGCGCACGTTGGTTTTTTCAAGGCACACTACTCTTTCATCTGTTCTAAGTTTCCACGCAAATTGACCATAGCCAACATCAATTGCGTATACCTTTACTGCACCGTTTTGCAGCATGCAGTCTGTAAATCCGCCCGTTGATGCACCTATATCCATACATACTTTACCCTGAAGGCGCACTCCAAATTCGTTTATTGCTTTTTCAAGCTTGTAACCGCCACGGCTAACATATTTCTGATGAGCGTCCTTTACAGTAATCTCAGTATTTACATCAATTTTTGTGCCTGCCTTATCCTCTTTTTGCCCAGCAACGTATACCTTGCCTGCCATAATAAGCGCCTTGCCTTTTTCTCTGGACTCTACAAGACCCTTGTTTACCATTAAAATGTCAAGTCTTTCTTTATCTGCCATAGTTGGTTACCTTTCGTTAATAATGCCATTTATTCGGCTAAAAATTCCATCAGTATCAAGGCTGTAACGGCTAAAGAGCTGTTCTCTTGTGCCTTGTTCTATAAATTTATCGGGGAAGCCAAAGCATGTAAGCCTTACACCCGTTATATTCTGTTTAGACATTTCTTCGTTAACTATGCTGCCAAAACCGCCTTGCACTACGTTATCCTCAACAGTAAAAATATATTTACACTTACTGCATACATATGCAATCATATTGCTGTCTATTGGTTTAATAAATCTTGGGTTAACAAGTATAGGGTTTTTGCCTTCTCCCTTCAATTTTTCACATACTGCTTTTGCTGTGTCAAACATAGTTCCGCAGGCAATAATGCCAATTTCACTGCCGTCCATTGCCCTTTCACTAATGCCATAGCTTATTTCTTCGCCACAGTGCCAGGTTTCTTCCGCATCACTTCGTGGATACCTTATAGCCACAGGGCCTTTCATTTCCACCGCCTTCTCTATCATACTCTTTAACTCTGCACCGTTTTTTGGTGCCATAATTGTTAGGTTAGGAATATGTGAAAGAAATGAAATATCAAAAAGTCCCTGATGTGTTTCTCCATCTGCGCCAACAATACCAGCCCTGTCAATTGCAAAAATAACATGAAGGTTTTGCAGACAGACATCCACTACCAATTGGTCATAAGCTCGCTGTAAAAATGTTGAATAAACTGCAAACACTGGAATAAGCCCCGCACTTGCAAGCCCTGCGGCAAAAGTTACCGCATGCTGTTCCGCTATTGCCACATCAAAAAAGCGCTTTGGATAAGCAAGCTGAAAATCTTCCAGACCCGTTCCGCCAGCCATTGCGGCAGAAATTGCAACAAGCTTTTCGTTCTTATTCCCAATGGCTACCATTGTATCACCAAAAACCTTAGAAAATGATGGCTTAGCACTTTTCGATTTCGATGTTCCTGTTTTTATATCAAAGCTGCCTACCCCATGATAGTCCCACGGCAGTTTTTCCGCAAAACGGTAACCCTTACCCTTAGTGGTTCTTACATGAAGCAATACAGGTCCTTTTATTTTCTTAATTTTATTAAAAACCTCAATAAGTTCCTCTGTATTATGCCCATCAATAGGCCCAACATATTTAAAACCAAGTTCTTCAAACACAATTCCCGAAACAAAAAAGTATTTTACACCATCTTTAACACGCTCAATAGCCTTGTCCAATGGCTTTCCAACCATAGGAACTTTATCTAACAACTTGTGTACTCCTGCCTTAGCATTAAGATATGCTGGTGCAGTTCTAAGGTCGTTTAAATGCTTTGGAATAGCACCAACATTATTGGATATTGACATTTGATTATCGTTTAAAACAACAATTAAATTTGTTTTTGCACGCCCTGCATTGTTAAGCGCCTCAAAAGCAAGTCCGCCTGTCATAGACCCATCGCCTATAACAGCAATCACATTTTCTTTTGTTCCGTTTAAATCTCTTGCTGTAGCTATACCCAGCGCCGCTGAAATGGAAGTTGAAGAATGCCCAGTAGCAAAAGCATCAGACTTACTTTCTGTTGGTTTGGGAAATCCACTTAATCCATCCAACTTTCTAAGGGTTTTAAAACCCTCTTTTCTGCCCGTTAACATTTTATGTACATAGGCTTGATGTCCAACATCCCAAACAATCTTGTCTTCTTCAATATCAAAAGCATAGTGCAATGCCATAGTAAGCTCAACTACACCCAAATTCGAGGCAAGATGCCCACCCGTTTTAGATATATTTTCAAGTAAAAATCCCCTTATTTCCTTGGCAAGTCGAGGAAACTCTTTAGGAGATATTTTTTTAATGTCATTCACCTTGTTTAAACTATCAAGTAGTTTTTCCAATTACTACACCGTCTTTCTTTTTGTATTCCCCTTAAAAAAGACATCCAACCACAATGCCCAAAATAGCACCACAAAACACCTGCAATGGTGTATGCCCCAAAAGTTCCTTTAACTGCTCTTCAAATTTTATATCAGTATGCATAAACAGTAAATTAATTGCCTTGGCTTGCTTGCCTGCCGCTCGGCGTACACCTGCTGCGTCATACATAACTATCATAGTAAACACACAGCTAACGGCAAAAACAGGTGCATCGAAGCCATATATTTTACCTATACATGTTGTCATAGCAGTAACCAGTGCCGAATGGGAACTTGGCATGCCTCCTGCCCCATACATTCTACTTATATCAATCTTTTTTTCCGATAAAGCAGTTAATATAATCTTTATTAACTGTGCCAAAAACCATGCAAACACTGCCGCCAATAAGGTTCTGTTTGCAAAAAATTGTTGAAGACCCATCTATATAATCACACCCTGTCGTCTTGTTTATTGCCTTCAAAAACGTCTGTCTATAAGGTATTTTGTTAGTTCCTCCAAAAAATTACATCTTGTACCAAAGCTTTTTAATATATCCATAGCCTCGTTAGAAAGCTGTTTAACAAACTCAGTGGATTTTTCAACACCATACAATGTAACATATGTTGTTTTTTCATTTTTTTCATCGCTAAAAACAGGTTTGCCAAGTTCCTCCTGTGTGCCTGTAACATCCAATATATCATCTTGAATTTGAAAAGCAATTCCAATTTTTCTAGCAGCCTCATCCAGTAATTCTACAGAAGTATCTGACGCACCTGCAAGTAATGCACCTGCTTTAAAAGCACCTTGAATCATAGCACCTGTTTTATTTAAATGTATAAAATCAAGGGTTTCTTTATTCAAATTTTTACCATCGCTTATTACGTCTACTACCTGACCAACAACCATTCCATTAATACCTGCGCCCTGTGCAATAGCTTTCATAGCAAATGCTCCCTTTATGTCCCCGCTTTTGCAAACGGCATCACTCATAACCTCAAATGCATGTGTTAAAAGGGCATCACCAGCCAAAATAGCTATATTTTCGCCAAAGGCTTTATGGTTCGTAAGTCTTCCACGTCTAAAATTATCATTATCAATTGCTGGCAAATCGTCATGTATAAGGGAATAGGTATGAATCATTTCTAGTGCACATGCATAGGGTGCGGCAATTTCGTCACTTCCCCCAAACATACGGTTAACAGCCAAAAGCATTATAGGACGGAGCCTTTTTCCACCTGCAAAAACAGAGTACCGCATAGATTTAAAAATGATTTCAGGATACTGAGATTCCTTTGGTAAATATTCGTCCAGCTTTGTATCAATATACATTTTTCTTTCATTTAATTCTGTTTTAAGGTTCATTTTTTTCTATTCCTCCTCGTTCTGGTCAAAGGCCGTTAAGGCATATTTACCGTCAAAGGTCTTTTTAAGCTCCATTACCTCTTTTTCTGCCACTTCAAGGGTATTGCGGCAAAAAAGAGTTAATTCCATTCCCTCTTTATACAGCTCTATAGATTTTTCAAGGGATACCTCTTCACTTTCAAGGGTTTGTGCAATTTGTTCTATACGGGCTACAGCTTCTTCATAGCCTAGCTTTTTTTTCGCCATCAGCCTTCTACCGTCCCTTCTGTAACTGCTTCTATAGTTCCGTCTGATACTTTAATCCTAAGCCTATCACCTTTTTTTACATCTTTAACCGAGGAAATCAGTTTGCTATCGTTATTAAACGTTGCACTATAACCCCTTTTAAGGGTTCCCATTGGCGAAAGCAGTTCAAGGCGCCCAGTTAGATGATAAAATTTCTTCTGTTTTCTTTCCAAATTTAAAAGCAGTGCCTTTTCCATATCCCTTTTTTGTCTGTCCAGTAAAATAAGATTATTTGCCAAATTTTCCTGTGGATGCTTAAATGCTCTGCTTTTTATAAGCACCGTAACTCTGTTTTTCTGGTTCTCCAGAACCTTGCTTACAGCAAAGCCAACTCGAAGCCTTAAGGCGTTAAGCTTGTCCAAATCCCCTTGCAAATCGTTTATGGCAAGTTCAGCGGCGGCAGACGGCGTTGGTGCACGTGAATCCGAAACAAAATCAGCAATTGTAAAATCCGTTTCATGGCCAACTGCACTTATTACAGGTGTCTCTGATGCAAAAATTGCCCTTGCCACAATCTCCTCGTTAAATGCCCATAAATCCTCTATACTTCCGCCACCACGACCAATAATAATTGTATCTGCCTTGCCCCATTCATTTACATGTTTTATAGCATCAGCTATACACTTTGCAGCCATTTCTCCTTGCACAAGTACTGGTACAACTACAATTTGTACTCCGTTGTTTCGTCTTTTTGCTATATTTATTATGTCTCTTATAGCCGCCCCTGTTGGAGAAGTTATAACCGCAATGGTTTTTGGTGTTTTGCATATTTCTCGCTTAAAATCATTGTCAAACAAACCCTCTGTGCTAAGCTTTGTTTTCATCTGCTCAAAAGCAACTGCAAGAGAACCCGCACCAACAGGCTGCATAAGTTCTGCATAAAGTTGATACTGACCTGTTTTTTCATATACACCGACGTAACCGCAGATAATTACCTCCATGCCGTTTTCCGGTTCAAATGGCAGTATCTGTGAACTACCACGAAACATAATACAGCTTATAGCACCATTTTTGTCCTTTAAGGTAAAATATAAATGCCCAGAGGAGTGCCTTTTGTAGTTAGAAATTTCGCCCTTCACCCAAAGGCTTTGAAGTATAATGTCGTTATCAAATATTCCTCTAATGTACCTGTTAATTTGTGCTACGGAATAAACCCTTGGCTCAAGCATTTTGTCACCCCTGTGATATTTTACCCAAAATACCGTTTATAAAGCTTGGTGCTTCGTCGGAGCTATATTTTTTTGCAAGCTCAACCGCCTCGTTAATAGCAACACTGTTCGGTGCTTCGTCTGAAAACATCATTTCATAAACAGCAAGTCTTAGTATGGCTAAATCCACCTTACTCATTCTCTCTATGGTCCATCCCTTGGCATGTTCGCCTATAATGGTATCTATTTTTTCAAGATTTTTCATTGTTCCATCTACTGTTTCAAGTATATATTTTTTGTCTGATTCTTCTATTTCAGGGTTTTCATTAAAAAATATTTTCTTGTTCTCAGCTATCTCTTGTATATCTATAAAATCGTACTGAAATAACAAACTGAATGCGTTTCTTCTAGCATTAATTCTGCTCATTTTTATCCTCCAAAAATTTATCTATAGTAAATGAAACCCTCGGGAAAATTCCATTTCCCAAGGGTTTGGTCATATTACTGTACTTCGTTTTCTTCCTTTCCCTTTGTTTTTTCCACAACAACAGCGGAAATATTTACATCTACCACAGATACTGAAAGCCCTGTCATTGTTTCAACTGCATTTTTAATCTTGCCTTGTACTTTCTCTGCAACCTCACGTAGTGATGTTCCAAACTTAACTGCAATTTCAATTTCGATAGCCGCTTCTCCATCTTGAACTGAAACCTTAACGCCCTTTGCAAGATTTTTTTTGCCAAAGAGACCTACTAATGAATCTGTAGGTGTGCCGCTAACAAGCACAATCTCATCTACCTCTGCTGCCGCTACGCCTGCGATAATTGCTATTACTTCATCTGCAATACGAATTTGTCCTACCTTTGCATCTGTATATTCTGACATAACGAATTCCTCCTTAAATATCTATTTATTATCCAAATTAAAATGGTTTGCATAAACTACGTTTATTATAACAGAATTTATGCACTTTGCAAAACATTTTATGCAGATAACACGATAAAAGGATGGCTCAAAAGAGCCACCCGCATTAACCTTGTTTCTTTAATGTACTTATTCTTATTTTGTCGGCAGAAACTCCCGTTTTTCGCTTTACTATATCCTCTATTTGGGCAAGCTGAGCGTCACTTAAGTTTTCACTGCTTACTACTACATCTACCGTTTCATCATCAATACGTACATAGGCTTCGTCAAATCCCTTTGCCTTAATCATAGTTTCTGCCGCTGTTTCCTTTTCTATTCTTTGCTGTAATTCTAACATTCCTGCGGCAAAATCTGCCTTTTGGTCAGTATCAAGCTTTTCGTTATTTATCATTTCGGTAAGTATATCCTTTTGCTTTGCACGTGACTGCTCTCTATCCAGCTTTGCCTGCACAAAATATGTGCTTGTATCTTCAGAGGCACTTACAAAAATTGCGGCACCCGTATCATCATCAGGGGATGTATAATTAGCCTCTGCCGTAAGTGGGTCAAGAGTTGTTGCCTGTGCGCTTTCGCCCTCAGGGGCATCATCAGCAAGCACTGTAATGTCTGCCGAGTCATCAATAAGTGCTTCATAGCTATAGCCATCATCTTTTTCGGCTGTACTTTCTGTAGCGGCTGTACTTTGAACCTCTTGGGTTTGGCTAAAATTTAAGTAGCCTGCCACCGCAATCATAACAACAAGGGTTGTAACAACAATCTGATTTTTTCTAACTGCAAACATATATGTATCCCTCCTAATTCATTTTAAAAACTTCTACCTTGTGGGCAGGAACATCCAGCAAAGCCTGTGCCCCTCTGGTAAGCGCCTCCTTTACAAATATATCATCGCCACCCTGTGCAACTATAACAACACCCTCAATTTCAGGTGCTTTTTCTTTAAGCACCAGTGGTGAATTACTGCTACCTGTACCATTAAGCAAAACCACTTTGGTTTCGGTATTATGCTCTTGTGTAGTTTTTCCTCCGCTTTCTGCCGATGTACTCTCTTCTACCTTTTCTTCCTGTGCAACAACAACTTCACTTCCCGTTTTAAACGTAATCATAACACGCACGTTGCCTGCACCGCTAATAGATGAAAAAACCTCCGTCATTCTTGCCTCAAGGTCTTTATATTCACTCGTGTTGCTTTCGTCTTCTGAAGAATTTTGCAAAAGCGGTTTGCTTACCGCATTACTGCTTTTGTTCTGACCAAAAAATGCGTTGCCAAGCAAAATGAGCATAACCCCTGTTGCCAGTACTGCTACTAAGTCGGCCTTAAACCTTTTCCCGTCTTTTCTTAAAAAGTTTACTACTGTATTTTTATCCAAAGTAAATCACCCCTGTTTTTTCGTCTTACTCGTAAACAAATTCTATATTCTTTGGCGAAACTCCATATTTACCGCCTATGTATTGTGCTGTTTTTTCGTCCTTCCCCTCATCTCCTTCATTTTCACTGTAAATGCTTATACTTATAACACTTCCATACCCATCGCTTTCAATATCTTCCTCCACCACTGCCTCTGCCCTTAAAGCCTGTGCATCCTCTGCTATTTTTTTATTAAGCTCCTCTTTGTAAATTTCAAGTGCAAGGGTATCATTTTCTCCATTGCTCTCAATACAGAAATTTTCTCCGCACACCTCTTGGGTTTTTCGCTGTGCAATACCAACTATCTGCTCCTCGCTAAACCCAAACAAGTAGGTTACAGGCTGCATAACCACCAGCGTAAGCAGCAGGCCCATTATAAGCTTAAGGTATTTTTTGTATTCCTCCGGCATAATCATTTCAGCAAAGACCGAGATAAGCAGAAAGGATACTATAGTTTTAATATATGTACCGAACCACTCAATCATTACTTAAAATCCTCCTATCCCGCACTAAGCAAAATGATTGCCGAAAATATAAACATAACCGCCACCACAAACAATGCCCCAAGCAATAATGCAGAAAAATCTCCAGCGCTGTTAAGTGCCTTTATAAGCCGTGGTTCGCTTACAGGCTCCATAACTGCCGCCGCCAGCTTATAGATAAAAAACATAACCCCAAGCTTTATTACAGGCAGCATTACCATAGCTGCCACCAAAAGCACTGTTGCTACCGTTACCGAACCCTTTAAAAGCCCTGTTAAATTTGCCGCTGTTTCTACTGCTCCACTCATAATATCACCAACTACAGGTACAGCCCCAACCGCTACCTTAGCCGTTTTTGTAACCATTCCGTTAAGCCCTGCGGCTCCTGTTTTCTGCAGTGCAGTTATCCCCATAAAAGCAAAAGCACAGCCCTTAAGGCAAACTGAAATCACGGTTTTCATAAGCTCACTTAAATTACTCAGCAATCCTCTGTCGGATATATGGTTGGCTATTTCAAGCATTGCCGTAAGCCCTATTGCCGGTACTATCATGCTTTGTATTAGTGTTGAGATAAGCATTGCCGCCCCCATAATTAAAGGCGCCATCACTGCCGAATCCACAACTCGCCCCGATGCCGCCATGAGTGTTAAAAAAGCAGGCAGCATTTCTTTAAGCATCAATATAAGCTTGTCTGTTGTTTGGGTCACCATAACGCTGTTTTCATAAAAGGAGGCCATCACTATGTAAATAAGAAGTATGTAGCAAATATAAAAACCAAGTTCTGATGCAGTTTTTCCGCCAAAAGAATCTTCCAGCGTTTTTAGGAAACCGCAAAGAATTGCGATGAAAATTATTCTTCGTAAAAGTTTAATTTGCCCAAATATTTCTGAAAACACTACCCTCACTATTTTTGTGACACAGTCTTTTAAAGAAAACTGCCACCCTCCGCTTACAATGTCCTGAACGGTTTGACTGAAGCTAAAGTCACTGTCCTCCAGAAGTTCATCTGCTGTATCGTCAATTTCCTCTATACCAAGGCTGTCTATCTGTGCACTAACAACGGTTTTCGTTTCCTCTGCATGTATCTTTTGCGGAAAAATAAATAAAGCGCAAAGCAGTATAAATATGCAAATTACCCTTTTTCTCATGTAATCACCCATCTTTATATAAAGTGCTGTATCATTTCCATAAGTGCAAGTATGACGGGTGCACCCGTAACGGCAATAAATATCTTTCCTGCCAAATCCACTTTTGAAGCTATTGCACCCTCTCCTGCATCCTTACAAAGCTCCGTACCAAAGCGTGCCACGTAGGATATCCCTATTATTTTAAGCACAATGTCCATGTATCCGCTGTTTACACCAGCACTGCCTGCTAATTCTGAAAGGATTTGTATAACCCTCTTTAAATACTCCGCCGCAAAAAGAAAAATAAGTATACCCGTTATTAACCCAATAAACAGGCTAAATTGAGGGCTTTCTTTTTTTAAGCTTATACTTAAAATCGTTCCAACTATGCCTATAATAACTACCTGCAATATTTCCATATTGCCCATCCTTCCCTACAGATTAAATAAGGTTTGTACTGTTTCAAATAGTTTGCTTATGTACTGAATAACCCAGTAAAGAACCACCACAAGCCCCGCAAGGGTGGTCATCATTGCCTGTTCCTCCCGTCCTGCACGTATTAGCACTTGGTTTAAAACCGCAATCAAAATGCCTGCAGCCGCAATTTGAAATACTATGTTTATATCCATTTTCACGCCCCCTAAAATAAAACAATGCAAACCATAATTCCGCCCAAAAGACCAAGGGTTTTGTAAAGTCTTTCGTCTACCTTGCGTTTTTCTCTTAAATCGCTTTGGGCATTTTCTATATAATCCAGCAAAAGGGTGGCATTTCGCACCTGCATTTCTTTATCTGCAAAACCAAGGGTTCTGCCAAAGCAAAACAAATACTCCATGTCCTCTTCATTAAAATATGCGTTAGTCTGAACATCTATAACTGCCTTGCTCCAAATTTCTTCGGCAGTTTTTCCTTTCCTATCCAAAAAATTTTCTGCCGCCGTTTCAAATGCCATTGCAACAACACCATTTGTTCGGTTTGATATTTCATTAAAAACCTCAAAAAGAGGTGTTGCCGAATATGTTATTTCTGCATTAAAAATAGTTATGGCTTTTTTTAGCTGTTCCAAATCCTGCATTCTGAATGCTCCCAGTTTAGCCATATAAAATCCCCACAAATAACAACATAAAATCACCACTGCACCGCCTGCTAATTTAAAAAGCATATTATTCACCCCTCCACAGCACTTTAAGGTTTCCATCTAAAACCTCTGCTATTCTCCCAGTTTTTCCTTTGTTGTGTAAAAAAACATATCTATCAAAAGCTTTTATTTCTGTAAGCCGTTTTAAGGACGTTCTATTTAAAACGTCCTTTATAGTTGCACCATGCACAGTACAAATTACTGCCACACCACAATTTAATATTTCCTCTATTGCGTCTATATCCTTATCTTCCCCAATTTCATCCACTGCAATACAATCAGGTGCCATACTTCTTAAAAGCATTTTCATGCCGATTGTTTTAGGGCAACCGTCCAAAATGTCTGTATTTTTGCCACAGTCGTTACGAAACTCTCCCCTAAAGCATCCACATATCTCACTTCTTTCGTCTACCACAGACACATTTATGGTTTTGTTACTTAGAAGTCTTATCAAATCTCTAAGCAGCGTTGTTTTGCCACAGCCAGGAGGGGATATGATAATTGTATTCATAACACCGTTGCTATTGACTATGTATGGCAGTATTGTATCCGCACAGCCCTTTATTTCATGGCAAATACGTATGTTAAGGCTATTAATATGGCGTATGTCCACCACATTCTCATTCTCGGTTATGGTGCGCCCTGCTATGCCAATTCTATGTCCTCCGCTTATGGTTATATACCCTTTTTTTAACTCTTCGCTAAAGGCGTAAAGTGAATATCCGCTTAATATTTCCATAGTTGAGGATATATCCTTTATTTCGGGATAAAGCGCTTTTTTCTCATCCTCAACAAGCATTCCTTGGGGCGTTATGTATTTTATTTTCTCTCTAAGCTTAATAACCGATGGTCTGCCTGCTCTAATTCTAATTTCTTCTGCCTCTTCAAATACTTTGCCATCAATTCCTTCTGCCATTATTCTAATTTTTCCTCCAAAAGAGGACACAATTTCATTCTTTACACTCAAGCCTGTACCACTCCTTTTAATTTAATGTATGAAAACATTGAAAAAATATGCTATTATAATATTGACACAATTAGACTTAGGGTATACAATCATCCTTAACGTAATTTACCACTTTAAAGTGTAACAGAGGAGGCAATATATATGATTATAGTAATGAAAGATACCTCAACGGAGGCAGACGTGAAAAACATTGTAGCCAACCTTGAAAAGTGCGGGCTTCAGGCTCACCTTTCGAAGGGTGAATCCATAACCATTATTGGTGTTGTTGGAGATAAGCATATTTTTCTTAAAAAAAACCCACAGCTTATGCCTGGGGTTGAAAAGCTTGTTCATGTAAGTGAAAGCTATAAGCTTTCAAATAAAAAGTTCCATCCTGAACCATCTGTTATTGATATTGACGGCGTAAAGGTTGGCGGCGATAACTTTGTTATTATGGCAGGCCCTTGTGCCGTTGAAAGTGAACAGCTTATGTTTGAAACTGCCGAAGCCGTTTTGGCAGGCGGAGCCCAAATACTTCGTGGTGGTGCATATAAACCACGTACTTCCCCATACTCCTTTCAAGGGCTTGAAGAAGAAGGCCTTGGATATATGGCAAACGCAAAGAAAAAATATGGCCTAAAAACAATAAGCGAAGTGACAAGCATTGCCGCAATTGAAGCCGCAAAAGGAGTTATTGATATCATTCAAATTGGGGCTAGAAATATGCAAAATTTTGAACTTTTAAAAGCGGCAGGAAAAACAAATATACCTGTTCTTCTTAAAAGAGGAATGTGTGCAACTATTGATGAATGGCTTAATGCGGCAGAATATATTATGAGTGAAGGCAACCAAAATGTAATACTTTGCGAACGTGGTATACGTACCTACGAAACAAGTACCAGAAATACACTTGACCTTAGTGCAATACCTGTAATAAAATCAAAGAGTCACTTGCCGATTATAGTTGACCCAAGCCATGCAACAGGCGTGCGTGAATACGTTGCTCCTCTTGCCAAAGCTGCAATTGCCGCTGGTGCAGACGGACTTATGATTGAGGTTCATCCAAACCCTGCTATTGCCCTTTCCGATGGCCCACAGTCACTTAACCCTGAAGATTTTAACAAGCTTTGCAGTGAGCTTAGACCATTTATTGAGCTTATGGGAAGGACGTTTTAAATGTTTGAAAAAGTAGGAATTATTGGTTTAGGACTTATTGGAGGCTCTTTGGCTAAAGCGTTTAAAAACCGTATCCACACAAAAACCATTGTTGCCGCCAACCGCAGCGAGGACGTACTTATGGCGGCTTATAATGAGGGAATTATAGACCAATACGCAACCGATGTAACCGATATTTTTTGCGGTTGTGATGTTGTTTTTATCTGCACACCTGTTGATAAAATTTTTCCCTATGCCAAAAAGCTTACCCAATATGTTCCTAATAACTGCATTGTATCTGATGTTGGCAGTACGAAAGGGCATCTTTACGACCAGATGAAAGCCCTAAATGACAAATTTTTGTTTATTGGCGGTCACCCTATGACAGGCTCAGAAAAGTACCGTTATAACGCCGCTAAAGAGCATTTGTTTGAAAATGCCTACTATATCCTTACTCCAGATGATAATGTTCCAAGAGCCATGGTAGATGAGTTTGAAGAGGCAATTTCTTCAATGGGTGCAATACCAATTGTGGTATCACCCTATCAGCACGATTATATTGTTGCCTCAATAAGTCATGTTCCTCACATCATTGCTTCTGCACTTTGCAACAGTGTAAAAAATATGGACACAGAAAAAAAACATATGCAGTTATTAGCGGCAGGAGGTTTTAAAGATATAACCCGAATTGCCTCCTCCAGCCCCGATATGTGGAGTAGCATATGCTTTGATAACAAAAAAGAAATTGTGAATGCTCTGGATAATTTAGAAAATGTAATTGCTGGCATTAAAGCCTCAATTTTGTCAGATGACAGCAAGGCAGTGCACGACTATTTCAACAGCGCAAGACTCTACAGAGATGAATTTTCCAACGTTACCCCAGGAAGCTTTGTTAAGCGTTACGAAATTGTTATTGATGTTCTTGACAGGCCTGGCTCAATTGCAATTATTGCTGTGCTGTTTTCCAGCAACAATATCAATATTAAAAATATGAGCATTGTAAACAGCCGTGAGCAAGAATGCGGTGTTTTGCAAATAGCCTTTGACAGTGAGCAACAACGGCAAAAAAGCGTTACTCTGCTAAGAGAAATGAATTATGAAGTACACATAAAAATTTGATAGGTTCTATCCTTAATAAACAAGGCTAACGCTTAAGGAAACACTGGTTAATTTAAAATCAGTGTTTCCTTAGCTTGTTTTTAATGTTCGTAGAATTAATAGCATTGAAAGGTGATAAATATGAACAAAATATTAAAATACAAAAATAATTTAAAAGGAAGTTTTTTTGTGCCTGGTGATAAATCCATTAGCCACCGTGCAGTTATGTTTGGCTCCATAGCCAACGGAACTACCACTGTACACGGCTTTCTTACAGGCGAAGACTGCCTTTCTACCATATCCTGCTTTAAAAAGCTTGGCGTAGACATACAGGTTAACGACACAGATGTTACGGTGCATGGTAAAGGTCTGCATGGGCTTTCTGCCCCATCCGAAATTCTTGATGTGGGAAACAGCGGCACAACCATGCGCCTTATAAGTGGTTTGCTTTGTGGCCAAAATTTTAACTGCACCCTTACTGGCGATGCCTCAATTCAAAAAAGACCCATGGGTCGTGTAAGTCTTCCCTTAAGCAAAATGGGCGCAAAAATGGAAGGAAAAATGGAAGATGGCAAACTTTTAGCCCCTATAAATATTACAGGAAGTCGTCTTACCGCAATTACCTATACCCTACCCGTAGCAAGTGCACAGGTAAAAAGTGCAATCATTTTGGCAGGACTTTATGCAAAAGGTACTACTGTAGTTATTGAACCTGAAGCAACACGTAACCATACTGAAATCATGTTAAACTACCTTGGTGCAAATATTGAACATAACGGAACAGAAATAATTTGTCGTCCTGTTAATGAACTTTACGGCAAAGAAATTTTTGTTCCTGGTGATATCTCTTCTGCGGCATACTTTATGGTTGCAGGTGCAATTTGCCAAAACTCCCAGATTACTATTGAAAATGTGGGTATAAACCCAACTCGTATAGGTATCATCACTGTGCTTGAAAATATGGGCGCTGATATTACCCTTCAAAACAAAAAAACTGTGTGTGGAGAAGAAACCGCCGATATTTGTGTGAAAACTTCAAATTTAAAAGGGACTGTTATTGAAGGTGATATTATACCAAAGCTTATAGACGAAATACCGATAATTGCCGTTGCCGCTGCCATGGCAGATGGTATTACCATTATTAAAGATGCACAGGAACTGAAAGTAAAAGAAAGTAACCGCATAAAGACCGTTGTATGCGAGCTTAAAAAGATGGGTGTAGATATAGAAGAAACCGAGGACGGCATGATTATTAAAGGAGGAAAAGGAATAAAAGGAGCAGTGTGTGATAGCTATGATGACCACCGAATAGCAATGAGTCTTGCTGTTGCAGCACTTGTGGCAGATGGTGAAACTACTATAACCAATACACAATGTGTAGACATATCTTTTCCAAACTTTTTTGAATTCATAGAAAGAATGTGATAACTTGAAACTTTTGCTATTTGGTGACAGTCTTACATTTGGGTATGGCGTTTGGCAAAAAGACAATATTGAAACCCTTATAAAATCAGCCTACCCTCAATGGCAAATAATAAACAAAGGTGTAAACGGTGACACAACAAGAGAGGCACTAGATAGATTTGAAGCAGATGTTTTAAGCTATAATCCAGATGTAGTTACTTTTTTGTTTGGCTCAAATGACTCTGCCATGGGCGATGGGCCTTATAGAACTGTTTATGAATACAATCTTAACATGGAAATAATGACAGAACAGCTTATGCTTAAAAATAAACACGCCAAAATAATTTATATCACACCACCACCTGTAGATGAAACAGTGTTTATGCCATGGACGTTTAATGACCGCCTTGCACCTTACTGCGCTGCATGCCGTAAGCTGGCAGAAAAGTATAATGGCATTTTGGTGGATTTTAACCAATCTCTTACACTTTTAGCAGAAAATAATATTGCTCAATATTTGCAGGAAGATGGATGTCATTTATCTGAAAAAGGATATATAGCATTCTTCAACTGCCTTGATGGGGCTTTAAAAACATTGTGAGAGAAAATGAGTACACTTTAATTATTAAATATGAGAAGTGTACTTTTCTATATTCATCAGTTTTACAGCCTCAAAACAGAAAGAATAAATAATAACAAAATAATTCTACAAATACGATTATTAATATTCAACATTATGTTATTGTAATATCCTCTTCCTTATTAATAATAAGTGTACCTTCTCTATTAATTGGATATGATTTAAATATTTATCAATACCTCTTGTAAAATCATAAAAAACACTTTTCTTCTGAAATAATTCCCAAAAGAAAAGTGTTTTTTACATCAAATAATTATCATGCCAATTTTGAAAACCTTCACATTACAAGGTTTTTACTGTGCATCTACCTTAGCCATATGCATAACAAGATCAACTACCTTATTGCTGTAGCCCCACTCATTATCATACCAGCTAACAAGTTTTACAAAATTGTCATTAAGGGCAATCCCTGCTGAAGCATCAAAAATTGATGTTCTTGAATCACCTAGAAAATCACTTGAAACCACAGCATCCTCAGTATATCCAAGAATACCCTTAAGCGGCCCATCAGCTGCTGCCTTAACAACCGCTTTAATTTCTTCATAAGTAGCTTTTTTCTCGAGCCTGCATGTAAGGTCTACTACAGAAACATCTATTGTAGGCACACGAAAACTCATTCCAGTAAGTTTACCATTAAGTTCAGGTATAACTTTTCCAACAGCCTTTGCAGCACCTGTTGATGATGGAATTATGTTTGCAGCAGCCGCACGTCCACCTCTCCAGTCCTTCTTAGAAGGGCCGTCTACAGTTTTCTGTGTAGCTGTTGTTGAATGTACAGTTGTCATAAGGCCTTCAGCAATACCAAAGTTATCGTGAATAACCTTTGTTAAAGGAGCAAGGCAGTTTGTTGTGCATGAAGCATTAGATACAATAGTCATGTCCTTGCTGTATTTATCATTGTTAACACCCATAACAAACATTGGGGCATCAGCAGAAGGCGCTGAAATTACAACCTTCTTTGCACCGCCTGTTAAGTGCGCCTGTGCTTTGCTCATATCTGTAAAAGCACCTGTAGCCTCAACTACATAATCAGCACCTGCGCTACCCCAAGGAATAGTAGCAGGGTCCATGCAGTCAAACACAGTTATCTCATTGCCGTTCACAACAAGCTTATTATCCTTTACAGAAACTTCGCCCTTAAACATACCCTGTGCTGAATCGTATTTCATCATGTAAACCATGTACTCTAGGTCTACAAATGGATCATTTACAGCAACAACCTGAACTCCTTCTTTCTCCAAAGAAGCACGAAGAACAAGTCTGCCAATACGACCAAAACCATTAATACCTACTTTTACCATAAAAATACCTCCCAATGTTTTGTATTGTAATGCAATGCGGCATGATTCAACTAAAAAAACAAGCTACAGCAGAACTTTAAACTCTGCCTTTTGCTATACATAACCGCTCCAATTAGGTGCGGCTATTTTGTTTTTTAGGCATAACAAATAATAGGGTAACCGACCTCTTTATCGGTGGAACTGCCCATAACGATTTTTAGTAATCCTTGGAAGCTAAATTTACAATAGAGAATGCTAAAAGTGCCGCAGAAATTGCTAATGACACAGCACTTAAAATTAAAGCTGTAACTTTCATCAATATGCCTCCTTCTATTTAAAATATTTTACTCCGGATTCAAAAATCTTCTGATCTTTTTCGCCTAAAACATTCTTATACAAACCGTTTCCAATTCTTTCTGAATGTCCCATTTTACCAAATACACGTCCGTCAGGGCTTGTTATACCTTCAATAGCCATCATAGACCCATTAGGGTTAAAACGTATATCATAGGTAGCATTGCCCTTATTGTCAACATACTGGGTGGCAATCTGACCATTGTCAATAAGCTCATCAAGCTTATATTTTGGTGCTATAAACCTGCCTTCGCCATGAGAAACAGGTATAGTATGAATATCCCCTGCACTTGTACCCCATAACCATGGAGACAGTGTTGAGGTTATTTTTGTGTTTACAAGCAGACTAACGTGTCGGCCAATATAATTATGTGTAAGCGTTGGGCTTTCTTCATCCAAATCTCTTATTTCTCCATATGGCACAAGTCCAAGCTTAACAAGTGCCTGAAAACCGTTGCAAATACCAAGCATAAGTCCATCACGGTTCTTTAGTAAGTCCATAACAGCTTCCTTAATATAAGGGTTACGGAACACGGCCGCAATAAACTTGCCCGAACCATCAGGCTCATCACCTGCACTAAAACCACCAGGAATCATAATAATTTGGCTTTGCTTAATTTCTTCAACCATTTTCTCTATAGATTCTTCAAGTGCCTGAACACTCATGTTGGCAACAACAAGGGTTTTTGCCTCTGCCCCTGCTTTTTCAAATGCCTTTGCAGAATCATACTCGCAGTTGTTGCCAGGGAAAACAGGAATTAACACTTTTGGCTTTGCAACCTTGATTGCAGGCTTGCCAAAATTCTTATTTTCAAAAGCCTTAATCTCAGCACTACCCTCTCCATTAAATTTAATGTTTGTAGGGAATACCTTTTCTAAAGTGCTCTCCCATGCAGGCAGCATTTCTTTAAGTGAAATTTCAATATCTTTAAGTTGAATTATTGGTTTTTCAATTGTTTTGCCAATAATTTTAGCATCAAGACCCATAAAGTCTATTACCTTTGCGTTTGTAATTTCAAGTACAAAAGAACCGTAAGAAGGTTTAAATAAATCTACATTTTCAATGTCATCTTCAAAAGCCATGCCTATTGAGTTACCAAATGTCATCTTGCTTACCGCCTCGGCAATACCACCCGTTCTAACAGTGTGGGCAGAAACACAAATACCTTTTTGAATAAAGCTTGTTACAAGACCAAAAAGATGTTTTAAATAATCAAAGTCTGGTAAATCGTATTTATCTATTTTAGCAGGAAGATAAACAACAGTGTTTCCTGCCGCTTTAAATTCAGGTGAAATTACGTTATCTACTTTTGTTGTATCCACTGCAAATGAAACAAGAGTAGGCGGAACGGAAATATCCATAAATGTACCGCTCATACTGTCTTTACCACCAATAGCGGCAACGCCCATTTCCATCTGCGCCTTAAATGCACCAACCAGTGCTGCAAACGGCTTGCCCCATTTTTCAGGGTCTGTACCAAGCTTTTCAAAATACTCTTGGAAAGTAAGTCTTATTTTTGAATATTCTCCACCTGTAGCAACTATTTTTGCTAAAGATTCAACCACTGCATATATAGCTCCGTGGAAAGGACTCCATTTAGATATATTAGGGTTGTAGCCATAGCTCATAAGTGTTGTTGTTGTTGTTTCACCTTTAAGCAATGGCACTTTCGCTACCATAGCCTCAGGTGGAGTAAGCTGATTTTTACCACCGAAAGGCATAAGCACAGTGCCTGCACCAATCGTGGCATCAAAACGCTCTACAAGGCCTTTTTGACTTGCAACATTAAGGCTTGAAAGATTACTTGTCCATGCTTTTTTAATATCACTTTCAATAAGGTGGGCATCAACGCAAGGTGTATCAAAATAGCTTCCTTTTTCAGGTGCTGTTACCTTAATTGCAGTTTTTTGAGTTGCCCCGTTGGTGTCAAGGAAATCTCTGGAAATATCCACAATTGCCTTGTTTCTCCACCTCATTATAAGTCGTCTATCCTCTGTAACTACAGCAACAGGTGTAGCTTCAAGGTTTTCTTCTGCGGCAAATTTAATAAATTTGTCCACATTTTCCTTTTCCACAACAACAGCCATTCTCTCCTGACTTTCAGAAATCGCAAGCTCCGTTCCATCAAGACCATCATATTTTTTAGGCACTGCATCAAGATCAATAACCAGGCTGTCTGCAAGCTCGCCTATGGCAACAGAAACACCGCCTGCACCAAAGTCGTTGCAACGCTTAATCATAGTGCTTACTTCAGGATTTCTGAATAATCTTTGCAATTTTCTTTCCGTTGGCGGATTGCCTTTTTGAACCTCTGCACCGCAGGTTTCAATACTTTCCATAGTATGTTCCTTTGATGAACCTGTTGCTCCGCCACATCCGTCACGCCCTGTTCTTCCACCAGTAAGGATAATTACATCGCCTTCTTTTGGAACTTCTCTAACAACATGGTCCTTTTTTGCCGCGGCAATAACAGCACCAATTTCCATACGCTTTGCAACAAAACCGTCATCATAAATTTCTGCAACTTGCCCTGTAGAAAGGCCAATCTGGTTACCGTAAGAGCTATATCCTCTTGCCGCCTCTGTTGTTATTTTTCGCTGTGGAAGTTTTCCTGGTATTGTATCTTCAACCTTAGCACGTGGGTCTGCACTGCCTGTTACGCGCATAGCCTGATATACGTAGCTTCTTCCGCTAAGAGGGTCACGTATAGCACCGCCAAGGCATGTAGCTGCACCACCAAAAGGTTCAATCTCTGTTGGGTGATTATGTGTTTCGTTTTTAAACATAATAAGCCAGTCTTCTTCAACGCCGTCAACGTCTACAGGAACAACTATTGAACACGCATTAATTTCTTCCGACTGGTCAAGGTTATCTAAAATGCCTTTCTTGCGTAAAATTTTCATACCCATTACAGCAATGTCCATAAGGCAAATATCCTTATCTCTGTCACCGTAAACATCTTTTCTTTCTGCAAGATAGCTTTCATATGCTTTTTCAATAGGCGCTTTGTATAAACCGTCTTCTATTTCAACATTCTCAATTTTTGTTTGGAATGTTGTATGCCTGCAATGATCTGACCAATAGGTATCAATTACCTGAATTTCTGTTGTTGTAGGATTTCTTTTTTCCTCATTACGGAAATATTTTTGGCAAAAAAGCATGTCCTCAACACTCATTGCTGTTTCAAGTTCATTTCTTAACGCAATAATTTCTTCTTCAGTTTTATCTATAAACCCGTCAAAACTTTTAACATCTTCTGGTTTTTCCATTTCCATTACAAGGCTTTTAGGTTTTTCCAAAACTGCTTCACGGCTATCTACTGGGTTAATACAGTAGCTTTTTATTGCCGCAAATTCTTCATCACTTAAATTCCCCTCAAGAACAATTACCTTTGCACAAACAATTGCAGGCTTTTCCGCCTGAGAAATAATTTGCACACACTGCATAGCAGAGTCTGCCCGTTGGTCGTACTGACCTGGCAAATACTCTATGGCAAACACTTTTTCGCCATTACTAATTAAAATTTCTTCTTCATATACTATATCAACCGGTGGTTCCGAAAAAATAGTAGTTTTAGCTGTTTCATAATCCGCATCGGATATTCCCTCAACATCATATCGATTAAAAATCCTTACCCCTGTAAGTTCTGAAATTCCAAGGTTTTCTCTGATGTCAGTAAACAAGCTTTGAGCCTCAACATCACAGCCCTTCTTCTTTTCTATATACAGACGTTTAATATTCATATTGACCTTCCCCTTTATAAGCGTAGTTAAATAATTTTAACACTATTGTTTATTTTACCACGTCAGCACAAATATGTAAAATATTATTACCTATTTTATAAATAAAAGTCAACAAAAACCTTTTAACTGTGCATTGCTTTAAATAGTAATAAAATATATTTTGTTCCGCTTATAAAAGAAAAAATCTAATGTTTTTAAATACTTTTTTTAAACCATCTTATTAATTTCCTTTTTCAAGCGACTTATTATGCGCTTTTCTAACCGTGATATGTAACTTTGGGATATTCCTAAAAAGTCTGCAACCTCTTTTTGCGTTTTTTCCTCCCCATCACCCAATATACCAAACCTAAGTTGAATTATTTTACGCTCACGTTTGTTAAGCTTTTCCATGGCCTTTTTCAGCAACATTCTATCCACCTCATCCTCAATATCTCTATAAATAAGGTCGTTATCTGTTCCCAAAATGTCGCTTAACAAAAGCTCATTTCCTTCCCAGTCAACATTTAGAGGCTCATCTATTGATACCTCTGTTTTTATTTTACTGCTACGTCTAAGGTGCATCAAAATCTCGTTTTCTATACATCTTGAGGCATAAGTTGCCAGTTTAATTTTCTTTTCTGTTTTAAAGGTATTAATCGCTTTTATAAGCCCAATTGTGCCTATTGAAATCAAATCCTCCACATTGATGCCCGTGTTTTCAAATTTCCTGGCTATGTAAACCACAAGGCGCAAATTTCGCTCTATAAGTATTGCTTTGGCACTTTGTTCATCCTCTGTTCCAAGCCTTGACAACACTGCCAACTCTTCATCACTGCTTAAAGGCGGTGGAAAAACATCGCTTCCGCCAATGTAATAAACCTCCTCAAATGGTCTTTTTTTTAGTTTAAAAAATAATTCTTCTGCATCGTATTTAATTCTGAAAAATAAATATTTTAAATATTCCATCTTATTTCCCCCTTAAATATCTATAATTGAAGGATTTATTATCCCATTGCAGGTCTTATTTGTTGAAAGACGACCGTTGTATATCACCAACAAGGCATTTTTCAACACAATCTTTTTTTCTGTAAAAACTTCAACAAAATCTGCTTTAAATGCTGTAAGTAGTCCTCCGTCTGATCCAATAGACGAAAACGGTATCAACTGTATCCTTGTTTTAACATGCTCATCTGTAATTCCCTCCAATATTTGCTGCGGTGAAAGTTTTTGATAATACAGCAGTTGTGTTTCTGTGTTAAAGAACTGTTTTATCGCCCCAAACTCCGCTATTATTATTTTGTTGCCACATTGGTCCTCTATAAGAAAATTCCCTGTATCCATTAGGGCCATGATTTCAGCCTTTTTACCGTTAAAGCAAATGCTAATACGGCAATAGCCGTCTCTATTTGAAAAAGCGCTTATGAACATTCCTCCTGCCCATTTAATAAACACATAGATCGATATGGTTAGCAACAGCAACAGCTTAATTGAAAAATTACCAATTGCAAATGGAACAATGCCGTTAACTTTAGTGAGGTAGAAAATCGCTATAAATACTCCTCCAACAAATACTGATGCCAGTAATGCAAAAACTTTAAGCCTTATGTACGCTTTAACCGTAGTAGGTCTAAAGGTAAGCCAAACCGATATCCCCAAAATCAAACTGCCAAAAATATAATTAATCCAACTGCCAAGATAAGGCAAAAAAAGCAGCAAGCAGTATAAAAACGCACCCACGACGCCACCTGCAACTATTCTTTTAAATGCAACCTTACGTCTGTCCAAAACAGAGATAAGCCAAAGTATCATAGTATCCATAATAAAATTAACCAAAAAAATCACATCTATGTAAACTCTCATTAAATCACCTGCCATTAATTCATTATAGAAAATCAAAGCCACAAATTTTGTAATTTATACTGAAAATCAATGGAAATTTTATCTCATTTTTTCTGCTTTTTCGCACAAAAAAACAGCGGCATAATATCCGCTGTTAAATTTAATATATGTAGTTATGAAAATTAGAAGTTTCTTCTGTTTTTGATGAAAGTAGGGATTTGAATTTCGTCTCCATCACCAAAATCAGTTGCTCTAAAAGAGTCTAACTCTTTTCGCTTCAACTCCTGCTGCTGTGCGGCCTCATCAATAGCAGTCTGCTCTGTTTCTTCAACTGCCTTTTGAGTAGGTCTTGCATCACCAATATTAAAAATCCCTCTCATACCTGTAGGTGGAAGACCTTTAACATCCTCATCAAAGCCTGTTGCAATAACTGTAACAACAACTTCATCCTTAAGGTCATCATTAATGGTTGTACCAAAAATAATCTCTGCTTCGGGGTCAATGCTTTCTCTAATAAGATTAGCAGCTTCGTCTGCCTCAAGAAGACCCAAGTTTGAATCGCCACTAAAGTTAATAAGTACACTTCTTGCACCATCAATTTTTGTCTCAAGAAGCGGACTTTGGATAGCTGCTTTAGCTGCATCTTCTGCCTTGTTATCGCCTTTACCATGCCCAATGCCCATATGTGCAATGCCTTTATTTTCCATTACAGTTTTAACATCTGCAAAGTCAAGGTTAATAACGCCCGGTTTAGATATAAGGTCTGAAATACCTTGCACACCTTGTCTTAAAATATCATCCGCCTTACGAAACGCCTCAATTATAGGTGTTTTTTTATCAACTATACTTAAAATACGCTGGTTGGGAATAATTACAAGTGTGTCTACGTTTTTTCTAAGTTCCGAAACGCCTCTTTCAGCATTGGTCATTCGTTTTTTGCCCTCAAAGCTGAAAGGTTTTGTTACAACACCAACTGTTAAAATGCCAAGCTGTCTGGATATCTCAGCAATTTTAGGTGCGGCACCAGTACCAGTTCCTCCACCCATACCTGCCGTAATAAAAACCATATCTGCGCCTGTTAAAGATCTCGCAATTTCTTCTTTTGTTTCATCTACTGATTTCTCACCAATTTCAGGGTTTCCACCTGCACCCAAACCTCTTGTAAGCTTCTCACCAATCTGAATTTTTGTTGAAGCTTTAGATTTTGATAAATCCTGTACATCTGTATTGACTGCGACGAATTCAACGCCGTCCATATTATCTTCAATCATTCTGTCAACGGCATTATTGCCTCCGCCGCCAACACCTACTACCTTAATAACTGCTACATTGCCTTGACTAACAAATTCAAGCACTGAGCTTCCCCTCCCAACTAAATCATTATATAGATTGTCCTATATTATACAATAAATCAAATATAATTGCTATAGCAAACTAAAATATGTTGATTTTTTTTACTACATTTTTAGCACTTTATACAATTAATTTCCTACATTAGTATATTATCTTCTTTCCTTCCTTTGTTCAACCAAAACCTTCTAATATCAGCAAAATTTTGAAAGAGCCTTGACCCAAATACCACAACTGCCGCTACAGAAAGTTGAATATTCAGTTGTTCACCAAGAAAAACCAATAGCATTGCCAGTATGGCGTTGCCAAAAAAACCAGAAACAAATACGGAAAGGTTAAACTGCTTGAAAAGATTGCTTTTAACTCCTCCCAGTACAGAATCTGCGCAGGCAAGTATGCCTATGGCAACATATGTAGAGTAGGTTGCTGGGAAAACAAAAGGACATACAATGCCTATTATTATGCCAGCCATCAAACCAATCATAGGTATTAACATTATTATCCCTCCACTGTAGCAGGCTTAGCTTCCTTAAAATCAAACTGCTGTTCATAAGCAGGTATCTCCACCGACTCCATTTTTTTTATAATTATCTCTATTCCCCACGGTTTAAGTGCATCAACTACCCCACCCGGGAAAATAAGCGCTGCCTCCAAAATATCAGGGTCACCAATCGCTGTTATAACAAATGGCGCGGCAATTTTAACATCATTTATATTGACTACCGAGCCTGCACATCGCACCGCCGATGTAGAAATAATTCTTTGGCCGTTTATGCATACCGCCTCTGCACCAGCAACATTAAGCTCGTTTAGTATTGAAAGTATATCTTCAGCATGTACTAAAAATGCATCTGTGCTAATGCCTTCGTTTTGCTGTCCAGCCTTAGGGCTGTCCTTAATTGTTACAGAAATTCCTCTCCCTGAAACATATGTAAGCCCTGCAAGCATTTTAAGTTTACTACTTTCATCTAAAATTGACTTAAGTTCTTCATTCTCTTCCGCCAAATAGCTTTCGTACTCTGCAATCTTTTCTTCCTTTTCCTTAATACTTTCTGTTAGGCTGTCATTTTCCGCAATAGCACTGTTAAGCTTAAGTGAAAGCTCGCTTACACGCTGAATATCATATGCTGTTGATTGCCTTCTTACGGTATTAAACTGAATACCAATCATAGTGCCAAGAAATATGCATAATATAGTAACAGAAACAATACCATGGTCAATTTTCTTCACCGCTCCATCATCCTTCGTAAAGAATTCGTAAGTGTTTTCATTTATTTTGGACGTGCTTTGCCAACAAAATTATTGGCATTTATGAAATACAATTACGTAAGATATTTAAAGACTATAGGCTTAGATAAATCGCTTAAATCCAGACTCCCCCTATCCTTTTGGGGTATCTGCTTCACAACTTCTGCCATAGTTCGTATTTTCTCATCACAATTTGTTATGCTGCCTAAATTTATTTCTATTTTATTTACATATGCAGTAATTTTTTCCGTATCACTAACGTCAAGTTTAACAACTGTGTCAAGCATTTCATACTTGGTCATTACCTGCGCAATCACCACCACCACGTCAAAAGCATCCTTATTGTCTGCTTCTATTTTCTCACCCAGTTGAAAACTGTCAAAATTAAGGCCCGTAACCACTGGTAAAGGGTCTGTAAAAGAGCCCTTAATTTCCAATACCCTGCCATACTCATCTATGTATAAGTAAGAGTCCATGTAGGGTACATATCCTCTTACCTTTCTTTCATTAACATCTATATTTATGGTACTTGGAAAGCTTTTGGTTATTTTTACACCTTCCACATACGTATCTGATAAAAGAATTTTTTTAGCATTTTGGCTGCTAAAAGCAAATAAATTTTCTCCTACCTCAACACCTATCATGCTGCAAATTTCTTCTTTTGTATACTTTTTCATTTCAGTTACATTAATCTGTTTTATATTAAAAACAGGTGAAAGCAATACCGCAAAAACAGCAACAATAAACACCAGTAAAAACAAAAGTTTATTAGTCTGTGGCTTTTTATATTTTTTCCCCTTCAATTCCTTTTTGCTATATTCGTTTTCTGTTTTATGCGTTTTCTTCTTGAATGCCATTAATTTTCACCATCACAAAATTTTATTTCTGCACCAAGACCATGCAAATTTTTTTCAATATTATCGTATCCTCGCCTAACATAGTTGGCATTATTTACAGTTGTTGTGCCATTTGCGCTTAATCCTGCAAGTATTAGTGCCGCCCCTGCACGCAAATCTGTTGCATTCACTTCTGCACCTTTAAGATGTTTAACACCATCAATAATGGCAACCCTAGTCTGTGCTGACACCTTTGCACCCATCTTATTTAATTCGTCTGCATGGCTAAAACGGTTTTCAAACATCTGCTCAATTATAATACTTGTTCCCGAAGAGGTTGTCAACAGGCTCATTAGTATAGGCTGCATATCTGTAGCGAAGTTTGGGTATACCCCAGTTTTTATAAGCTTCAACGGTTTTATTTTTTTCGGTGCTTTAAGATAAATACTATCTTTTTTCACCTTTATTTCGCATCCACACTCTGACATAATCTCCAAGGTTTTACACATATATAACCAACTAACATTTTTTAAAAAAATTTCTCCTTTTGTTATTGCTGCGGCAGTTAAATACGTACCAGCCTCAATTCTATCGGATATAATGTCAACTTCAGCATCGGTATATTTACTGCACCCACTTATAAAAATAATTGGTGTGCCCGCACCACTCACAATTACCCCAATAGATTTCATATATTCCTGTAACGCCCAAATTTCAGGTTCTCTGGCCGCATTATGAATAACGGTCTCCCCTTTTGCAAAAACTGCGGCAAGCATGGTATTCTCTGTTGCGCCAACACTGGCAAAGGGCAAATATATGTCTGTACCCAAAAGTTCTTCTGCAGTGCATTCAATTGTAGTATCCGTTTCAATTATTTTTGCACCAAGGGCTTTAAGAGCATCCAAGTGTATATCTACAGGACGTTTGCCAATAGCACAACCTCCTGGCTTATTTATGGAAACACTGCCAAACTTGCCAAGCAGTACGCCCAAAAACAAAATTGATGACCGCATTTTTTCCGCCATATCTTTTGGCACAGAGGCATTGTTTATACCACATGAATTAATTGTAAGTGTTCTTCCTTCTCGCTTAACGGTACACCCCAGTGCCTTTAATATTTCACAGGTAAAGGAAACATCTGTAATATCGGGGCAATTGGTTAAAACGCTTTCTCTGCCATTTATTAAGGACGCACTAAGTATTGGTAAAACTGCATTCTTACTGCCGTTAACCATTACTTCTCCTCTAAGCTTTTTACCACCTTTAATAATGTACCTGCCCATGAAAACCCACCTTATTCACGGAATTATACATTATAGTATTCTTTTATTGGTTCTGCGTGCTTGTTGCAATTATATATTCCTGCATGAAGGCTTTTTCTTTTTTTGTCAGCTCAAGTTTTTTGTAAAGGTCTGGGCGCTTATTATAGGTGCGAATAAGGCTTTGCTGCCTGCGCCATTTGTCCACATTGCCATGATGTCCGCTTAAAAGCACCGCAGGCACTTCTCTGCCCATAAATGCAGGTGGACGTGTATATTGAGGGTACTCAAGGGTATTGTCAGTAAAGCTTTCATCTTTAAAACTGTCCTCCTTACCCAAAACACCAGGCTTAAGCCTTGCAACAGCATCTATCACCGCCATTGCCGCCAGTTCACCACCTGTAAGCACAAAATCTCCCATGGATATTTCATCGGTTACAATCTCTTCAATAATCCTCTCGTCCACACCCTCATAATGTCCGCAAAGTATAACTAGACTTTCCTCTTTAGCAAATTCTTCAGCTATTTTTTGATTAAAAGGTCTGCCCTGGGGTGTCATGTATACTACCCTTGTTTTTGAGGTCACGTCAAGGCTTTTAAAGGCATCATAAATCGGCTGTGGCTGCATAACCATTCCACAGCCACCACCATAGGGATAATCGTCTACATGTTTTTGCTTACTTGTAGAAAAATCTCGTATATTAACAGCTTTAAGCTTTATTTGCCCCTCCTTTAACGACCTACCAATAATACTGTGAGAAAGTCCGTTTTCAATCATTGCGGGGAAAAGGGTTAAAACATAAAAATTCATTATCTCAGTCCCTCTAACAAGTTTACAGTCATTTTTTTCTCTGCTACACTAACGCTAAGCACAACATCTTTTATTGCAGGCAAAAGAAGTTCCTTTTCTTCAGGATTTCCCACGTTTTTCACAACGTACACATCATTTGCACCTGTTACAAGTATATCTGTAATTGTACCCAAAAATTCGTTATCGGCGGTGTAAACTTCCATATCATACAAATCTCTTGTATAATATTCATTCTCGCCCAATGGAAGTGCTTTTCCCTCTGGAATAAGTATTGTTGCATTTTTATATTTTTCTGCCTCATTAATGTCATCTATTTCTTTAACTGTCAAAAGCACCATATTCTTTTGATAGCTTACTTTCAAAATATTAAGAGTTTCTCTTTTTCCGTTTAAATCTATAATTACTTCCTTTAGCAGTTCAAATCTAGACGGATCCTGTGTAGTAGGAAAGACCCTAAGTGTACCTTTAATTCCGTGCGTTCCTGCAACTTTTCCAATTTCAAAATATCCCATAAAATTCTCCTTATACAACAAAAAGGCTGTTCTCTGTGGCTATTTGCCTTGGAGAAATCAGCCTTAAACTGTCTGAATCTTTTACTACTGCACAATCTCCACAACAATGTGCTTGTCTTCGTGTATAGCAGCTGCTTTAACAACAGTACGTATTGCTTTTGCAATTCTTCCCTGCTTACCGATTACTTTGCCCATGTCATCTGCGGCAACCTTTAATTCAAGAACTAAAGACCTTTCACCCTGCACCTCGGTCACTGTAACCTGGTCGGGATGGTCCACAAGATTTTTTGCAATAACTTCTAATAATTCTTTCATAGTAAACCTCCTGAAAGAAAAAAATTACTCTGTGATAACGCCAGCCTTCTTTAATAAAGCCTTAGCTGTTTCAGATGGCTGAGCACCTGTACTAAGCCACTTTTTAGCTGCATCAGCGTCTACGTTTAACTCGATTGGTTCTTTAAGCGGGTTATAGTAACCGATTTCAGCGATTGACTTACCATTTCTTGGTGTTCTTGAATCTGCAACTACTATTCTATAAAACGGTGCCTTTTTAGCGCCTAATCTTTTTAATCTGATTCTTACTGCCATTGTATTTCACCTCCTGTAAAAATATTGTTTGTTATTTATTAAAAAGGAAATTTAAATTTACCTTTTTTACCTTTTGTCATGGAGCTCATTTGCTTCATCATTTTCTTCATTTCTTCAAATTGCTTTAAAAGACGATTAACCTCGGCAATAGTTCTACCACTGCCGTTTGCAATTCGCTTTTTACGAGGCCCATTAAGTACTGACGGGTTGTTTCTTTCTTCCTTTGTCATACTTTGAATAATTGCCTCAAGGTGCTTCATTTCTTTCTCAGTATCTACGTTGTTAAGCGCATCCATGTTAATCTGGTTCATACCTGGAATCATGCCCATAAGGTCTTTTAAAGGCCCCATTTTTTTAATTTGCTGCATCTGGCTTAAAAAGTCCTCAAGTGTAAAATCGTTTTCACGCAATTTTTTCTCAAGTTCCGCCGCCTCTTTTTCATCTATGTTCATCTGCGCTTTTTCAATAAGAGAAAGCACATCGCCCATTCCTAAAATTCTGCTTGCCATACGGTCTGGATAAAATGGCTCAAGGTCCTCCATTTTTTCACCCATACCAATGTATTTAATAGGCTTATTTGTAACACTTCTAACTGAAAGTGCCGCACCACCACGAGCGTCGCCGTCTAACTTTGTCATTATAATGCCGTCTACACCAAGCTGTCCATCAAAACTTTCAGCCACTGTAACTGCATCCTGACCAGTCATTGCGTCTACAACAAGGAGTATTTCCTGCGGCCTTACTTCTGTTTTAATATTTTTCAGTTCGTCCATCAGTTCTTCATTTATGTGAAGACGACCTGCAGTATCTATAAGAACAACATCGTTTCTATTTTCTGCCGCAAATTCCAACGCTTTTTTTGATATTTCAACAGGGCTTAATTGATCTCCCATTTCAAAAACAGGAACGTTGTAGTTTTTTCCCACAACCTGCAACTGCTTAATAGCCGCTGGTCTGTAAATATCACAGGCTACAAGCAAGGGATTTTTGCCCTCTTTTTTAAGCAATCCCGCAAGCTTTCCGCTGGATGTAGTTTTACCTGCACCTTGCAAACCAACCATCATATAAACTGTAGGTGGCTTTGCCGCAAATGTAAGCCTGCTTTGTGTAGAGCCCATAAGGGATACAAGTTCTTCATTTACTATTTTAATTACATGCTGACCAGGTGTAAGGCTTTCCATAACCTCAGCGCCAATCGCTCTTTCTGCAACCTTGTTAACAAACTGCTTAACAATTTTAAAGTTGACGTCGGCTTCAAGCAAGGCAATTTTTACTTCCCTCATTGCCGCCTTAACATCGCTTTCTGTAAGCTTGCCTTTTCCCTTAAGCTGCTTGAAAACTTCCTGAAGCTTATTTGAAAGGTTTTCAAATGCCATAAAAGCAGCCTCCTTAATCCAAAATTTCGTCTGCTATTTTTTTAATTTCCTCTATTTTATTGATTGCTAAATTATCTAAAGTATGTTCTTTTTCTATTTCTTCAACTAAAGCTTTTATCTTTTTAACTGATAATTTTTGTTCAGTAAATTTTTCTACCAATCTAAGTTTTTCTTCATAGTCGAATAGAATTTTTTCCGTTCTTTTAAGCTGGTCACGCACAGCCTGACGGCTAATATTTAGCTCACAGCCTATTTCTGTAAGTGATAAATCGTTAAGATGAAACAGTTCAAAAATATTTTTTTGTTTTTGAGTCAATAGTTCTCCGTAAAAATCGAAAAGCAATGTTGCTCTTAATATTTCATCCACATTTTCACCACCAACCACAAAAGCTGTAAAGTACTTTTACTTTACTTAAGCTATAATACACCACAAAGTATTCTTTGTCAAGCATTTTTACTTTACAACTTTAATTTTTTATTCCTCCCCAAACAATGCTTCTGCAAATCTTCTTGAGTCAAATTTCTGCAAATCTTCAATACCTTCACCAACGCCTATGTACCTAACAGGTATTTTAAGCTCACTTTTAATTGCAACCACAATACCGCCTTTTGCGGTACCATCAAGCTTAGTTAAAACAATGCCCGTTATGTCTGCAACCTCTTTAAAAAGTTTTGCCTGCTGCATCGCATTCTGCCCTGTTGTTGCGTCAAGCACAAGGTATGTTTCCCTGTGTGCTGATGGGTATTCTCGTTCTATAACCTTTGTAATCTTTTTAAGCTCTTCCATAAGGTTTTTCTTGTTATGAAGTCTGCCTGCCGTGTCACAAATAAGTACGTCGATTTTTCTGTTTTTTGCGGCACTAACTGCATCAAACACAACTGCCGCAGGGTCGCTGTTTTCCTCATGCTTAATTACCTCTATACCGCCTCTTTGTCCCCATACCTCAAGCTGGTCTATGGCCGCCGCACGGAATGTATCTGCCGCACCTAAAAGCACTGTTTTCCCCTCTGCTTTAAGATTGTTGGCAAGCTTGCCTATGGTTGTTGTTTTTCCAACGCCGTTAACACCAATTACAAGCACTACCGCTGGTGTCTCAACATCATTTTCCTGGTCGGCACCTTCTAAAAGTATGTTGCTTATTTCATCCACAAGCATACCTTTTATATGGGCAGGGTCTGTTGTTCCTTCTTTTTTAACACGTTTGCGAAGATTTTCAATTATATTCATTGTGGTTTCAACGCCCATGTCTGCCATAATAAGAATTTCTTCAAGTTCTTCAAATAAGTCCTCATCAATTTTGGTAAATGCACCAAGCATACCATCAACGCTGCCTAAAATGCTGTCTCTTGTTTTGTTAAGCCCCTCTTTAAGGCGAGCAAATAAACCCTTTTTCTCTTTTTGCATAACTTCAGTAACAGGTTCTTCTATAGTTGGAACTTCTATAAGTGGTTCTTCTATAGCTGGCTCCTCTACCATTGGTTCTTCTGTTATTGGTTCTTCTATTATAGGTTCTTCCGTTATTGGTTCTTCAATAATAGTTTCTTTCATAACAGGAACTTCTAAGCCAGCTTTTTCTTCAGTTTTTTTCTCTTCTAACTCGTCAACTGCTTCTTCCAAAGTGGCTTCAACGTCTAAAGGAACGCCTTCTTCAACAATTTCTACCGCTACATTTTCCTCGATTTGTGGCTGTACTTCCTCCACATTTTTATTTTTGGATTTTAAAAAATCAAATAAACCCATTATTTTAACTCCTTTACAAATTCACTTCGTCAAATTTAACAGAAATAACCTTACTTATGCCCTGCTCCTGCATAGTAACACCATACATAACATCGGCGGCCTCCATAGTTCCTTTTCTGTGTGTAATAACAATAAACTGCGTGCCACCCGAAAAATCTCTAAGATAGTTTGCAAACCGCTTTACGTTTGCATCATCAAGGGCCGCCTCAATTTCATCCAATATACAAAATGGAGAAGGCTTCATTTTTAATATAGCAAACAAAATTGCAATTGCTGTCAATGCACGTTCTCCACCACTTAAAAGCATCATGTTTTGCAAATTTTTCCCTGGTGGCTGAGCAATAATATCAATTCCGCTTTCAAGCACATTCCTTTCGTCCATCATTTTTAAATAGGCCTTACCACCGCCAAACATCTCTCTAAAAACAACATTGAAATTCTTTGAAATAAGTTCAAACTGCTCCTTAAACTGCTCCTGCATCATTACTGCAAGGTCAGTTATTATTTTTTGCAGTTTATCCTCTGCATTAATTATGTCATCCCGCTGTGTTGTAAGGAATATATATCTTTCATTAACATCTTTGTATTCCTCTATAGCATTTACGTTTACAGCACCCAATGCCTTAATTTCAGCCTTAAGCTTCTTTGTAATGCTGGAAATTTCTACAACCGATATGTTATCATCATACATTGCTTTGGCTTGCTGGTATGTAACCTCATATTCCTCCCAAACAGCGCTGAAAATTCTATCTTTTTCCTCATTAAGGTGTTCCAGCCTTGTTTCCATTTTAAAAACGTCGTTTTCTAGTTTATTTATGGTTTCAAAATGCTGTTGACGTTCTTTTTCTGCTTGGGTAGTTTCTTCCTTGATACTATGCACTTTTTGGTTTATTTCACTTCGGAATTTTTCAAAGCTTTGTTGCTTTTCTTTGTTTATATTTATTTTGTCCTTCACTTCTTCAATTTCTAGCTCTTTAAGCACACGAGTGGACAGAAATTCATCCTTTTCAACGTCAAGGCGTTCTATTTCTTCTGCCAAACTCTTTACTTCCCTTTTTATACGCCGCAAATTTTCCGTTATCGCATTTTTCTCCTGCTCTGAAGCAGAAAGAGAAACCTTAAATTCGGTAATTGCATTCAATATGCTATCTCTAGCAAATTTCTCACTTTGCATCGTATCATTATAATCCTCCAAAGCCTTATTGATTTCATCAATTTCATCCTCGGTGATTTTCAATCTTTCAGAGAATTCAGCAACATCACTGTTGGCAGTGCTTATTTGAACCATTAAAGTGCCCGACTCCAACATTGCATTTTCGTACCGTTGATTTTTTTCATCAATTCCGCTTTCACTTTGCAGTTTCTCTTGCTCCATAGAGGCAACTACTATATGTATTTCCTGCAAGCTACGGCTTATTTCAACCTTTTCGTCATTTATTTCCTCTACCTTTTCTTGGCTGAATTTAATTTTATCAAATAATTTATCAGAATCTTTTTGCAGACCTTTAATTTCTTCCTCAAGGTCCACTATTTCACGGCTTCGGCTAAAAATATTTGATGTCTTTTTTGCAATACTACCACCTGTCATTGTTCCGCCAGGGTTAAGCACATCGCCATCAATAGTTACAATCTTGTACATGTATTTTGTTTTTGCTGCAAGCTTAAGAGCAAAATCCATGTTTTCCATAATAATTACTCTGCCCAACAAGTTACTCATAACATTTTCATACTTGCTGTTATAACCAATAAGGTCTTTTGCTATGCCTATTACGCCCTGTGCTCTAAGTACCTCACCTTTGTCACTGCCCAAATCCTTGCTTTTAATTACAGAAAGGGGCAAAAATGTGCTTCGTCCCAAGGAATTTCGCTTAAGGTACTCTATGGCCGTTTTAGCAGCTTGTTCGGTTTCGGTAACAATGTTTTGCAAAGCACCACCAATAGCAATTTCTATAGCAGTTTCATATTTCTGTTCAACGCTTATAAGTTCTCCTACTGCACCACAAATACCAGTGAAACCTTGTGTTCCTCTCAACTTCAAAATGCTTTTAACGCTCTTAAAAAAGCCCTCGTAATCATTTTTCATTTCAGAAAGCACTTTATATTTAGATTTGCACTCATTAAGGCGGGAAATTTTTTCCTGATAAATTCTTTCGTTTTCGGTAGTTTCAAATTCCAATGTTTTTTTAATCTCTTCCAGGCTTGACCGACGACATTCAAGGCCCTCTATTTCTGCATGCTTTTGCTCTATAAGCTTATTTAGTGCATCAATCCTTGTTCTTGCATCAAAAATTTGGCTTTGAATATAATCACTTTCACTCGAAATTTGGTCACGCCTTTGTATAAACTGCTGGCTCATTAACTGCAAACGCTGAATGTTACTTTTAAGGTCGCTTGTTATTTTAATTTTTTCCAGCATATCTGCCTTATAGCTCTCAATTTGCTCTTCACTTCGTGCAAGGGTTCCTGAAAGTTGATTAAATTCTTCTTCCCTTTGGGCAAGTCTGCTGCCAATTGAAGAAATACTAACATCTACAGCTGTAAGTTTAGAGTTGAAGATGCTTTCCTCGTTTTTGCAATCATCAATTTTCTTTTTCTTCGTGTCTGTATCAGCCTCAATACGTTTAATATTTATATCAATATTTTGTATCTGCTCTGCGCAAAGCTTTATTTCTCCGTCATTTTTTTCAAGCTCAGTTGCAAGAATAGCTATACTGCCATTTAATTTTTCTATTTCACTTAAAAGTTTTTCTTCATCTACCTTAAGCCTTTTAGTTTCTTCATTTGCACCTTGGTAGGCGTTTTTTTCGTCCTCAATATTGCCAGCAGAAATTTCCTTATTTTGCTCTAGCTGTGCAATATCCTTTTCAAGTTTATCTGCTTGGATATAAAAATTACTGATTTCGTATCTTTTAAGCTGTTCCTTCAATGTAAGATACTTTTTTGCCACCTCTGCTTGCTTTTCCAAAGGTTCACGCTTTAATTCAAGTTCGTTTATTATATCCTCAACCCTAATTAAGTTTTGGTGTTCCTTTTCGAGTTTATCAATTGCCTCAAAGCGGCGGTTTCTGTACTTAACAATACCTGCTGCTTCCTCAAAAAGTCGCCTTCTATCCTCGCTTTTAGAGCTTAAAATCTCATCAATTCTCCCCTGCCCGATAATAGAATAACCTTCACGACCAACCCCTGTATCCATAAAAAGCTCGTGAATATCCTTAAGGCGGCAGGTTGTTCCGTTTATCATATATTTACTTTCACCCGAGCGGTAAACAGTTCTGGTTACGGTAATTTCCGAATAATCCAAAGGCATCTTGTGGTCCTCGTTGTCAATGGTAAGCGATACTTCAGCAAAGCCCAACGCCTTACGGTTAGTTGTGCCCGCAAAAATAACGTCTTCCATTTTATCACCACGAAGACTTTTTGCCCTTTGTTCGCCCAATACCCACCTTACCGAGTCAGAAATGTTACTCTTTCCACTTCCGTTAGGGCCAACAACAGTTGTTATTCCTTTATTAAATTCTAGCTTCACCTTTTCGGGAAACGACTTAAAGCCTTGTAAATCAAGCCGTTTTAAATACATGATAACACCTCAAAATACTCTGTTTTAATTGAAAATTTGCTGTCTAATTCTTTCAAGTAGCTTTATAAAATAGTCTGGCAATGGTGCTTCAAACTCCATATACTCTCCTG
>JBFWMT010000004.1:0-61896 GCA_050251415.1 Anaerotignaceae bacterium
AGGCATTAGAATGAAGGGAGTGGCGGTAAAAACTACTTTAATAGGAGGATTTTAACTATGAAAAATTTTAAAAGCGCAGCAATGGGTTTTGTTGCAGGAGCATTATGTATGGTATCCGTTACAGCGTTTGCGGCATACAGCGACGTAACAGCAAAATTATTTAACGACGTAACATTCAAATTTGATGGGGTGGCTACAGCATCACCATCAGACCAACCGGTGCTTAACTACAACGGATATGCTTATGTACCAATAAGATACGTTTCGGATAACCTTGGGGCAACAATTGACTATGATATTGCTACACGTGTTATTGACATCCAGTCTGACAAAAAAACATACGTTAAAGAAGTTGAAGTTGAAAAAATTGTGTATGTTGAAAAAGGCTCTGATGAGGCGGAAACAATAAACACATATGAAACTTTACCAGTAAAGAGCAAAAAGAACAAGCATACTGTAGAAATTACAGGCGTTTCACGTGATACATATGATAGAAACACAAAGATTTTTGTTGACTTGGAAAATGACAGCGAAGCTGGGGTTCAGCTTGTTCCAAGTAAAGCAACGCTAGTTGTTGATGGAGAAGAAGTTAATGCAAGTGTACTTGTAAATAAATGGGATAATGGGTGGTCAACAAGCGATATTAATTATGATGAATCCTACGAAGGTTTCCTTTTGTTTGATCTTCTTGATGAAGAGTGGACTAATGCAGACTTAACTGTTACTCTTAGAGAACAAGGCGGTACAGAGGAAGAGGTTCACACTTTCCATTTTAAAAGAACTTAAAGAATAAGGAGCGTTATAAATGAAATATAGAAAAATTTTAGCCATAGCAATGGCAGTTTCTGTTGTTTTGGCAAGTCCGGTTTTTGCCGCTGCAGCGACTGGAAGAACAACCAAAACGGCTACCGTTGCAGAAACAGAAAAAAAGATTTATACATACGATGAGGTGCTAGCAAAGTCAATTGCAAATTCAACAGCACTTACTTTGTCTGACTTAACAATGGAGCTTAACGATAAGAAGGCTACCTATGCATCCCAAAGCCTTGGAGGTCTTGTGCATCCCCAACTTGTTAATCAATATTCACAGATAGACTCCTACGATGAGCTTATGAATATTAATTCATTAGGTGCAAGCACAAAAAGTGAACGTTACGCAAAAGAGGCAACAAAAATAGGTATAGAAAGCGCTGTTAGAGAGGCAATGAGCACAATTGTTACCGACGAAGCGGCATTGAAGCTTAAAGACGATACGCTTGCTGTTTATAACGAGAAGTATAAGGTGGCTAAGCTTAAAAACAGCCTTGGTATGGCTACCGAAACAGACGTTACAAATGCACAGGCAGAAGTGGAAACCTATGAAGCATCTGTTGAAACAACCAAGCAGGAACTTAGCAATGCTTACACAACCCTTGCAAGGCTTATGGGTGTAAGTGATACAAATTTTGCCGTTGAGTATGAAGTGGAATACACCCCATATGTGCTTAATGGAGAGTTGAGCGCATACATTGCAAAAAGTAATTCTATAAATCCAGATTTGCAAAGAGCAAGGGTTTCATTAGAAACGATTATTGCAAACAAGAACTTTACACTTATGAATGATACAACACCTTATGGTTCAGACAATATAAATTACACTATAAGCAGTGCCCAAATTACATTAAAAAATACTGAGGACACGCTAAAAAGTGCAATTGAAAACACTTACAAAAGTATGATTAAAACTGAAGGGGACATTAAAAGTACTGAAACTAGCCTTGAAACAGCAAAGACTGCACTTGAAATTGCAGAGCTTAATCTAAGCTTAGGGCGTGGTACTCAGCTTGCTGTGGATGAAGCAAAGGTAAATGTGCAAACAATAGAAAATACAATTGAAGCTTTAAAATATAGCCATGATAATATGAAGTTTGGTTTTGAAAACCCATGCACAATTGGATAAAATGAATCAACATAATAGACAGAGCTTTGCGCTCTGTCTATTTTTATACTTAAATACGAAAAAAGGTAAATAAAATCAATATATGTAACAAATTTGTAACATTAACCACTTGAAAAAAAATAATTTGTAATATATAATAACAAAAGCATTCGCATGGACTACATATTTTTTGTGTAAGGGGTAAGCCCTGAGGCATTTTGAATGAGGTTATATTGCTTAGTAGCGGAGCTAATATTACTAATATTTCACTAGTGTTACAGTAAGATTACACTTCGCCTTAAAGTATTGACGGTAAACATGAGGGGTGCTATAATTCAGTTTGTATTAAAGAAGTTGTGCTTCAAGCACCAATAGGTACAAGAAGAAAAGCTTCTAAGATGGCAAACAAAAAAACAAAATACAAGGAGGAAAACAAACAATGAAAAAGAAAATCGCTTTATTGTTGTCAGCTATTATGGTTGTTGGTATGATTCCAGCTACTGCATTTGCTACAACAACAAACACAGTAAGTAAAATTATTACAGGCAGCGAGGATGGTTTAACTTACACAATCGCTGGCACAACTGCTGTAGATAGTGACATGGATACAGCGCCAATATTCAAGATTACTGACAAAGACCTTAATGATGTAGGTGCTACAACAAGTATCACATTCAAGGCAACATTAACAAATGCTGATTTTAGCTTTGTTGAGGACGCTGCGGACAAAACGAACGGTGTGATCGACTTTAAATATGATGGTATGGACATTTCTGTTGACATGTTGTCAGACAATATGGCAATGATTACAGCTCAGATTAATAAAGTTGATTATGATGATTACACAATGAAGTTCCCAATCGCTGCTGAATTAACAGATGATGGTGATGCAACAATCACAATCGATGCAATGGATTCTATTATTACATCAGGAACTTACAAGTTTGCTAATGTAGTTTCAGGTGCAACATCAACAACAATTGAGAAAAAAGTTGATGTATCAGAAGCAGGCAAGGAAATCAAACCTATTATTATTACTGAAACAGCAAAAGGCTCTATGGATTATGACAGCAAGGGTCTTAAGCTGAAAGTTTCAAACGGCTTTACTTTTGCTGAAGGCAATGCAACTAAAGCAACAGCAAAGGTTTATGCTGGTGCTGGTGCTGCTGCAGTAACTACTACAAAGGTTACAGTTGATGAAGAGGAAATGTACATCTACCTTTCTGACTTTAGTGGCGCAACAGGTGCTATGACAATTTCTATTACTGGTGTTACAATTGAGTATGATGAAGATGACGTAGAAGTAGGCGACATAGCTGAAATCACTATTTCAGGTTACGACATGACTAAAGCAACTATTGAAGTTGGCGTAGCTAAAACTTTTGGTGTAGATTTTACAGCTGAAAGCAAAACTCTTCCTGTTTTCTACTCAGGTCGTAGAGATGCTGAAGTAGATTCACTTAAAGTAACAATGGAAGAAGTAATTTCAAATTCTTGGTTAGAAAACAGAAAAACAACAATTACTTTCCCAGAAGGCGTTAAAATCATTAGTGTTACACCTTCAGTTGAAGGTGGTGGCGTTGTAGCAGATTACAACGTTGAAAACAACGAATTAACAATTGAAGAAGTAACAAAAACAGGAGACGCTGAAATTGAATTTGAGTTCCAGCTTTCAATTGCTCCAGACTTCACAGGTGACATCACAGCAACTCTTGGTGGTTCAGGTGTTGAAGAAGATGTTGAGGCAGTTATTGGTACAGCAGTAGCACCTGTTACTGTTGAAGCTGACAGCAACCCAGTATCAATTGACTACAGAAATGTAGCAATTGGCGACATCATTATTACAGAAGCTTACGCTGGTGCATTAGAAAAAGATAAGACACTTACACTTAAGTTAGAAGATAACTACCTCGATTTCGATGGTACACCAACTGTTGAAGTAGTAGAAGGTGATATCAAGATTGAAGATGTTGATACAAGTGAAGGTTTACTTCAAATTGAAATTGACTCAGCTTCAAGCAAAGCTCCTGCAGTTCTTAAAGTAACAGGTGTTGAGCTTTACCTTGACAGAACTATCCCTGCTGGTAGCTATGCATTACAGTTAACTGCTGGCGAGACATATTCTGACGGCAAGAGTGAGTTAGTAGCTGGTACCTATGGTACAGAAAACTACGATGCTTTTGATGAAAGTGAAGACGCTTTCTTCCAGAATTCAGCAACAAAAGGCGATGATTACAAGAAAACAACATTATTTGACACAAGAAGCATTACAGTACTTGATGATTATGTTGAAGTAGTAACAGCTGGTCGTGACCAGGGTGACGATACATTCACAACAACAATCTCTGTAGCAATCGGTGCAGACAAACTTGTTGCTGGAACATCAGAAATCGCTCTTGATGTACCTGCTTACATTGCTAATGGCTACACAATGCTTCCAGTACGTGCTATAACAGAAGCTTTATCATCAGTTGCTATCGTAAGATGGGATGATGCTACAGATACTGTTACAATCACATTTGGTTCACGTGTAATCAGCATGACAGTTGGTTCAAAAACAATGAACATCAACGGTGTTGCAGTTCAGATGCAGGCATCTTGTGAAATCACAGATAGCAGAGCATTTATTCCACTTCGTGACCTTGGTTACGCTCTTGGCTTAAATGACAACAAGATCACTTGGGATGACGCAACAAAGACAGCTACATTAAACTAATTTATAATTAATTTAATAGTTGTTTAACTCTTAGTGAGTTAAAGGGTGAGAACTTAGTTCTCACCCTTTTTTTGTATAAAAAACCACATGTAAGTAAAAACTTATGTAGGGTGATGATATGCAAAATTTATATTCAAATTTAGATAAGAATATAGCAGAAATTAAAAATACCTTTAAAGACGCAGGTGACATTGTTTTCCGAGATTTTTATGCGGGCAGTATGCGCCTTTTTATGGTGTATGCAGATAATATCGTAGATGGTTATGCCATTAACGAAAGTATTTTAACAAGCATTATGCTGCTAGGCAGTGAGCAACCAACAACACTGGCTTTTCAGCTTAAATCTATTGCGGTAGGCGAGGTTGCACAGGTAACTACATTTAAAGAAGTTTATGATGCAGTACTTCTTGGTGACACCATTTTGTTTAGCGAAAATGATAATGGCGCTGTGCAAATATCCACAAAGGGGTGGCCTTCTAGGGGGATACCAGCAGTAGAATCAGAAGTGACACTGTTTGGGCCTAAGGATGCTTTTACAGAGGTGGCAAGTACCAACATAGTGCTTATACGCAGAAGAATTAGGGATACTCGCCTAAAGGTTAAGCGTATGAAAATAGGCACCCGTTCCAAAACAGACATTGCTGTTATGTATATGCAGGATATAGTTCGTAACGAAATATTAGAGGAAACCCTAAAAAGATTAGCTGAAATAGATACGGATGCAATTATTGACAGTGGTTATTTACAACAGTTTATTGAAGGCAGCTTTCTTTCTCCATTTCCACAACTGCAGCTTACGGAGAGACCTGATAAAACCGCATCGGCAATATATGAGGGCAGGATAGCAATACTTGTAGATAATTCGCCTTTTGTTATACTTGTACCGGCAACACTTAATGTATTTTTTCAAGCCGCCGATGATTACTACCAACAATGGCAAATGATGAGTTTTCTTCGCCTTTTGCGTTTTATTGGTGCGGTAGCGGCAGTAACTTTACCAGGACTATATATAGCAATGGTGGTATTTCATCCTAACTTAATACCAACACCTTTGGCACTGAAAATTGCAGGGGGGAGGGCAAATGTACCTTTTCCAACCATTGTAGAGGTTCTTATAATGGAACTTGCCTTTGAACTTCTTCGTGAAGCAGGGCTAAGACTTCCGTCACCTGCAAGCAGTACAATTGGCATAGTTGGAGGTATTGTTATTGGTCAGGCGGCGGTAGACGCAGGGATTGTTGGGCCTATGGTTGTTATTATTGCGGCGCTTACGGGCATATGCAGTTTTGCAATACCAAATGTGGCACTGGTTAACGCTGTAAGGCTAATAAAATATCTAATTATTTTGCTTTCCTCTTGCTTTGGCCTTCTGGGATTTTGGCTTGGAATTTTGTTAGTTTTATGCCATCTTTCAGCATTAAGCAGTTTTGGAATACCATATTTATTCCCATTTTGCAGTGGATCAGTAAATAGCTATTCAGATTTAAAGGATAGCTTAATCAGAGTTCCAATTGTATTCATGAAAAAAAGGCCTATATTTGCAGATAAAAATTCGGTAACCCGACTTAATCGCAAAAAGGGGGAAAAATAATGGAGAGCAAAAGCAAAATATCCGTAAGGCAGATTCAAGCATTGGCAATTGTAGATATATTTGGCATATCGGCCATATCTTTACCATTGGGCGTGTGTTTGAAGGCGGAACAAATGGGGTGGGTGTGGGTGCTTGCGGGGGCCCTAGGGGTTATCGCATTAGCGTGTATTGCGTTAAGTATAAAAAATTCAGATAAATTGATGTTATCAACACCAGTTGGGGTAGTGGTAAGCATTATAATTTGTGGGAAAATATTGCTTACAACAGGGCTCTGGCTGCGTATTTTTTCGGAAACAATAAATGTACTGTTATTGCCAAAGACTCCGCCTGTGCTTATTTCAACACTGCTTACTTTGTTATGCTTGTACATTGCAGTAAAAGGCATAGAGGCAAGGGCAAGGATGGCAGAAATAATATTTGTTGGCATGGTATTTATTTTAGTAACTATATTTGCACTTACATCAACCAATATTGATTTTTATAAGCTGTTACCTATAACTACAAAGGGTGGAATGAGTGCCACAACATATGCTTTTTCATCTGCATTTGGCATAGAGTTTCTGCTTTATATAAAACCATATTTAAACACAAACAAAAAGATTGCGAAAAGCATGGCAACCTCGGGGCTGTTTATTGCATTAACGTTGTCACTAATAACAGCACTTACTTTAGGGGTATTTGGTGCAGATGGTGTAATAAGAAGGCGATGGGCAGTTTTGCAGATAATGGATACAATAGATTTTCCACTTATGCTTTTGGAACGGCAGGACTTACTAATGACAGGTTTTTGGATTTCATCCGCATTTGCATTTATTAATGCAGGAGTATTTTATTCTGGTCTGATTCTTTCCGAAACGGCGTTAAAAAAAAGGTGCGATAAACTGCTTTATTTTATTGTTGCCATAATAATTGTTGCAGTTTCTGCTTTACCAGGAGACATAACCGCGGCAACTGACCTTATGGAGAAATCAAAGGTGCTCAATTTGGGCACATATGCCGTTATAGTATTACTGTTTCTAGCAGATAGGATGGTGAAAAAGGTTGAATAAAAACATAATTATTCTTGTTATATTTTGTTCTGTATTATTAGGAGGGTGTTACGACAGCAAGGAAATTGATGAAAGAAACTTTGTTATTTCCGTAGGAATAGACAAGGGTGACAACGAGAAAATTGAGGTAGCCCTGGGCATTGCAAAGCCAGATACAAAAAGTGAAAGTAGTGTTGCGGAGGAGATAAAAACAATTGAGGGCGACACATTTGCACAGGCAGTAAAGCTCACATCCTCAACTGATAGCCAGAGCATGTATTTTGGGCATACAAAAAACATTGTATTTGGCAGTGAAGTGTTAAAAGATGTCGATGCTATGGAAGAAATACTTGACACTATGGTAAGAAATAATGATTTCAGCCTGAAAATGATTATGCTTTCATCAAAGGGGAATGCTAAAGACTGTATTGAGTTAGTAGAAAAAAGTGACAACGGTGAGGGCTTATATATTTGGGATTTTTATAAAAACAATGCAAATGAAACAGAGGCAACTACAAGGCTAGAGCTTAAGGATATGGAGGAGAGCTTTCGTCTGGGTAACAGTGTGGTTATTCCTATTATAAGTGTAGAGGGAGAAAAGATTGTAATAGGTGGTGGGGCTGTGGCGGGCAAAGACGGTCTTATTGGTTATTTGGATGAGAGTGAAATGGAGGGTTATTTGTGGGTTGCAGAAAACTGCACAGGTCATATGGTTCAACCAAATTCAGGAGATCAGCTTATACCTATTGCCATATCAAAAAGCGACTGCAAAGTGGACTTTAACGATGATGATCAGCTTATCTGCAATATTAAAATTGATGTAAGAGCAAATGTGGAGGGTCATAGCAAAAATTATAGCACAGAGGATGTACAAAAGGCGCTGGAAAGTGTTATAAAACACCAAATTTCTGATACAATTAATAAAGCACAAGTTGATTATAAAGCAGATATTTTTGGCTTGACTGAAAAAATAAGGAAAAAAAATGAGGATTTATACAATAAGTATGGCAAAGAAGAATGTTTTAGTGTTATGGAATTTAATGTTGAGGTAAATGCAAAAATTACTGGCACAGGGGTTATAAGTTGAAATTTGTGGCTATAATTACACTGGGTGATGAAAATGAATATAATTAAACTTGGTATAAATCAAATTAAAAAAGACAAAAAAATATTGCTGATGTCATTTGTGTTGGCATTCATTGCAACAATAGTTTTTGGGGTAGTAGCGACTGCCCAGTATTCCGATAAAATTCAAGGTGGAATAAGCAGCAGTGTTATTCGGTTTCACTGTTTAGCAAACAGCAACAGTACAGCTGACCAAACTCTTAAACTGGAGGTTAGGGATAGGGTTTTGGCGGAAATAGAACCGATGGTAAGCCAAAGTAAATCTAAAGAGGAAACAGTTGAAATATTACAGAAAAGCATTAACCTAATGAGACAGGCAGCGTTGGAAACGATTGAAGAAAATGGCAAAGACTATGATGTAAGGGTTAGCCTTGAAAATTGCAGTTTTCCGATGAAAAAGTATGGGGACACGGTTTTCCCAGCAGGTGATTATGATGCACTTAGGGTGGAAATAGGAGAGGCTAAGGGAAAGAATTTTTGGTGTGTGGTTTATCCACCATTATGTTTTGTAGATGAAGGTTGTGAACAGCTTGATGATGGAACAAAAGGGGAACTTAAGAATATTTTAACCCAGGAAGAATATAGTATAATATTGGCAGCGGAAAACGACGAAGAGATAGTACCTGAAATTAAGTTTAAGGTAGTTGAGTGGTGGCAGGAAAGAAAAGCAAAATAGAGAAAAATTGAGATTTAGTAAGGTTATAGACTGGCTGTGTGGATTCGTATGAGAAAAACAAATATTGGCCAAACTAATAAAAACAATTGAAGGATATAATTTGTAAAAACTAAATAAGTATAATCAAAGCCTTGTTTGCAGTAATGTTCTCAAGGTTTTTTGCGTTGTACAAACATTTGTATTGTCAACTAAGGGTAATAAGAATATAATGGTAGTATTAGCGGGTTTTATACCCTTAGGAAAAGAGGGAGCAAATTTGAACAAAAAAACAGTAGTAGTACTATTTGGTGGTCAGTCTTCAGAACATGAGGTTAGCAGAATTTCTGCATCAACCATAATTTCTAATATAAATCAGGAAAAATATTATGTTATTCCTGTTGGCATAACAAAAGAAGGAAAATGGATGATTTATAATGGACCGGTTGAAAATATAAAAAATGGAGAGTGGGAGAAGTTTGGTACACCAGCTATTATAAGCCCAGATGCAAGCCAAAAAGGGATTTTGAAAATAGTTGGCAGTAAGGTTAAACTTATACCTGTAGATGTAGTTTTCCCCGTGCTTCATGGGCTATATGGTGAGGACGGAACAGTTCAAGGACTTTTTGAACTTGCCCAGATACCTTATGTTGGGTGTGGGGTACTGGCATCCTCCGTTTCTATGGATAAGGTGTATACAAAAATTATTGCAAAAAATGCAAAAATTAATCAGGCAAACTATCTATATGTGTCAGCTTCAGATATTGGGAAGAAATCTACAGTATCAAAATTAGAGAAAAAAATAGGCTATCCCTGCTTTATTAAACCGTCAAATGCAGGTTCATCTGTTGGTATTACAAAGGCACACAATAAGGAAGAACTTGTTAAAGGGCTTAAGCTTGCGGCATTGCACGACAAGAAGATATTGGTTGAAGAAAACATAACAGGGCGAGAATTGGAGTGTGCGGTGTTTGGTAACAATGAGGTTTCAGCCTCATCTGTAGGCGAAGTTCTTGCCGCGGCAGAGTTTTACGACTATGATGCAAAGTATAACAACTCAGAATCCAAAACAATTATTCCTGCCAAACTTGACGAGAAAATTGTTAAAGAAATTCAGAAAACCGCAATTAAGGTATTTAAGTCAGTGGATGGCAGCGGCCTTGCAAGGGTAGATTTTTTCCTTGAAGATGGCACCAATAGGGTTGTGTTTAATGAGCTTAATACATTGCCTGGATTCACATCTATAAGTATGTACCCTAAACTTTGGGAAGACAGTGGAAAGCCTTTAGACAAACTGATTGAAGAGCTTATTGAGCTTGCGCTTGAAATACATTAACGGAGGAATACCATGGATAACAGACCGATAGGTATTTTTGATTCGGGCGTTGGTGGTCTTACGGTTGCCAGCCAAGTTATTAAACAGCTTGAAAATGAAGAGATCGTTTATTTTGGAGATACTGCAAGAGTACCATATGGTAATAAATCAAAGGAAACTATAACAAAGTTTTCACGCCAGGATGTTAGATTTTTGTTAAGCAAAGGTGTAAAGGCGGTTATTATTGCTTGCAATACAGCAAGTGCCAATAGCCTTGATGATTTAATAAATAATTTTGACATACCCGTTTTTGGTGTTGTTGTGCCAGGTGCAAAAGAGGCTGTGCGGGTTACCGAAAACCAAAAGGTGGGTATAATTGCAACCATAGGTACAGTTAGAAGTGATGCCTATAAAAAAGCCATAAACGGTGTTAACAGTAAAGTGCAAGTTTATTCCAAGGCGTGTCCGCTTTTTGTGCCACTGGCAGAAGAAGGCTGGGCAAATGAAGAAATAACAAGGCTTACAGCCCAAAAGTATTTAAAAGTGCTGGTTGAAAAGGGTGTTGATACAGTGGTTATGGGGTGTACACATTATCCACTTTTAAGGCAATGCCTGCAAAGTGTGGTAGGGGATGAAGTTAAACTTGTGGACCCAGCATATGAAACAGCCAAGGCTATAAAGGAATATCTTAGCAAAAACAATATGCTTAGAACAGCAAAAACACAGCCACAGCACAGCTTTTTTGTAAGTGATACCACGGATATGTTTGAAAAAATATGCTCGGAAGCACTTAAAAAAACATATACAACAGAGGAAATAGATATAGAAAGCTATTAATAAAAATAGATTGCTTGAAAGATTGGTTTGTATTTTTATATTGTAATTATTTTTTGGGGGTCTGTATAAAAAAGCAGGGCTCCCAAATTTTGTTGTCTAAATTTGTGTTTGTATAATTTTAGCATTACAAAAGCCCCCTATATCACTAGGTATGATATAAGGGACTTTTCAACTTTTGTTTATTTTAAAGCTGTTCTTTAGGAACGCGCTATACGATAAACGCTGGTTTTGCTCCAGCGGAAAACTATTCTGAAATTTTTAAGCCTGCAATTTTTGCCATTTCCATAATAGAAGCTATTGATACTTTTTTGCCGTTGAAGTCGATAAGATTGTCCATACTTCCTGTAAAAATATCAGCGGGTTCATATTTTTTCAATACAATCTTTTCCTCATCAACAAATATCTCAAGAGAGTCCTTAACGTCAATATTTAGACTACGTCTAAGTTCAATTGGAAGAACAACTCTCCCTAACTCGTCTACCTTTCTAACAATGCCTGTCGATTTCATTTTTCTACCTCCTTTCTTAATTTTATACAAACGTACCCGTGTGTACAAACACAGCATGAACAAAATAACATAACTGTCAATAAATGTCAACATATTCGCGCCAATTTTTGTAATATTGTAGGAATGGTAAAACTACCATGGATTCTAAATCAATCCTTTGTAGCATATTATATATTACAAGCTGTTTGGAGAGAGGTTAAAATGCTTAATTTTATATGGGGCGGAATGCTTATTTTGGGCATTATTTTTGGGGTTTGCTCGGGAAAAAGTGCAGAGGTTACAACAAGTATTATAAATGGGGGAAAAGATGCTGTTAATTTGGCCATAACCATGGCGGGAATCATCTCTTTTTGGTGTGGAATAATGAAAATAGCAGAAAATGGTGGAATTATAAAGGGCATTGCAAAAAGGCTTATGCCGCTTATGAAATTCCTTTTTCCGCAAGTGCCAAAGCACCATAAAGCGATGGAATATATAGCCACAAATCTTGCCGCAAATTTTCTTGGACTAGGCTGGGCGGCAACGCCTGCGGGACTAATGGCTATGAAAGAATTGCAAAGCCTTAACAAAGATAAAAGCGTCGCTTCCCGAGCTATGTGTATGTTTATGATTATTAACATGTCATCAGTTCAGCTTATAGGTGTAAACATAATTGCTTACCGTGCACAGTATTTAAGCCACAATCCTTCCGAAATAATACTGCCGTCCATAATCGCAACCTGTGGCTCTACTGTTGCGGGAATTATTGTGGCCCTTGTGTATGAAAGGGGGTTGGGAAAATGAGCTGGATTATATACATTTCTCAAATGCTTATGCCGCTTACGGTGTTTGGGGTTATTGTATACGGGTTTCTGCAGAATGTGAATATCTATGCATCTTTTGTTGAGGGTGCAAAGGAAGGGCTTCAAACAGTTGTAGGTATATTGCCAACGCTAATTGGCCTTATGTGTGCGGTGGAGGTACTTCGTGGTTCTGGGGCACTGGAGGCACTTTGCAGGCTGATTAACCCATTGGTAAGTCTAACAGGGTTTCCAGTGGAAGTGGTACCGTTAGCGCTGATGAAAGCAGTGTCATCCTCTGGGGCAACGGGACTTTTGATGGATATTTATAATGTATTTGGCCCAGATTCTTTTACAGGAAAAGTAGCCAGTGTAATGATGGGTTCTACAGAAACTATTTTTTATACAATGAGTGTTTATTTTATGAGTGTAGGAATAAGAAAAACTAGATATACGCTACAGGGAGCACTTATTGCGAATTTGGCTGGAATTATCTGCGCATATGCAGTGGTTTTATGGGTTTTTGGAAGATAGAATACATAAAAACCATCAGCCAATGGGTTGATGGTTAGTTACTAATGCACCTTATCAGAATCGAACTGACGGCCTTTCGGTTCGGAGCCGAACGCTCTATCCACTGAGCTAAAGATGCACAAAAATAAGCGGATGACGGGAATCGAACCCGCATATTCAGCTTGGGAAGCTGATGTTCTACCACTAAACTACATCCGCATTTAATCATTATATCACATTTAAGCTAAAAGTGAAGAAAAATTTTCAGGAAAAGCGCAGTGATTTTTTAAAATCCAAAATCACTGCGTTTGCCTTACTTTATCAGTTGCCTTTGCTGCTTAGTGGGTTATTCTTTGTTTCAAAAAAAATATCGTTTAGTGGGGCAGATTGGCAATGCTCATTATATTGAGAACCTTGCCGTATATTTTCAGTGCTTTCATCTATCAGGTCATTAGGTGAAAGCTTTTCACTTTCAGGCACGGCTGCTTTTTGTTGTTTTTTTCTGCTCATGTGTTTAAACCTCCTTTCACAGGTATTATCTGTAGTATTACATTTTGTTATTCCTAACAATCATTGTGATAGAGTAAATAAAAAGCCACAGCAAAAGCTGTGGCTTGAATTATTTTATACTAAATTTCAGGTTCAATTATTCCATACGTACCGTTCTTTCTTTTGTAAACAACATTTACTATATCGTTATCAACATTCATAAATACAAAAAAGTTGTGACCCAAAAGCTCCATCTGCATAACTGCTTCTTCAGCATCCATTGGTCTTAACTCAAAGCGTTTGTTTTTTTCAATAGCAATTGTCCCTTCGTCCTCAACAAGGGCATCCTCGCTAATAGGTATTGCCTCGTATTCAGCCTTAAAGGAGACATTCTGGCGTACCTTGGTTCTCATACGACCTTTGTATTTAACCACCTGGCTTTCTATTATATCAACTGCCTTGTCAAGTGCAGCCATCATATCCTGCTGCATTGCCTCGGCGCGTACAAGCCTTTTAGCCATTGGTATTGTTACTTCAACTGTGTAATCTAGTTTTTCTGAACTGATTTTTACAGTGCCAACGGCATTGGGTGGAAACAATTTGGAAATCCTGTTTAGCTTGTCTTCAATTTTTTCTTTGGTTTTGTCGCCTAATGTGATGTTTTTACCTTTGATGTTATAAGTCATATAAAACAACTCCCTCCAAATAAGCATTGTGCTTACATATATTAAAACTTTATGTTGATAAAGTTTTATTCAATTTTAGTTACAAACGTGTGTTTGTAATAATATGAGCATTAAATTTCTTTTTCTATATTAATAGTATTCTCTATAAAAAGTAAAAATCCTTCTTTATGCAGTGAAAAAATACAAAAATCAGTAAATTATTATTTCTTTATTAATAATTCGACTTTTTTAGACCCATCAAAGATGAGTTTAGCAATATACAAAGGCTATTCATAATAATTGTGGATAGTGTGGATAACTTTGTGCATAACTTATTTAACGGCCTTTTCGTTGTGGACAACTTATTTTGCAGGTTTACGCAAACACGTTATGTAAATGGAATAAATTAGAATATCTTTGTTTAAAATAAAAGTAACAAAATTACGAAAAATATCAATAAAAGTATAATAATATACAACCAGACATAGTTTATGCAGATATGTAAAATTTTGTAATTAGAACAACTGTTTTGTAGAAATTACAAAAAAAGCAGAAAGTCTGTTTTTGAACAGACCTCTGCCGTATATCATTTTTCTAATTTTTTAAGAGCATTTTTATAAATCTTTAGGGTTTCTTCATCAAAGCAAACAATAACAACCTTTTCAAATGAAGGGTTATCTTCCAAAAACTTATTAATTTGCTTAGTTGCTATAGTAGCTGCCAAATCTACAGGAAACCGATAAACTCCGGTACTTATAGAGGGAAAGGCAATAGATTTTATCCCATTTTGTTTTGCAAGGGCAAGGCTATTAGAATAACAATTAGCAAGAAGCTCTGGCTCTCCCTTATGTCCGCCACGCCATATAGGCCCAGGGGTATGAATAACATGTTTTGCACTAAGTTTGTAGCCTGCAGTAATTTTAGCTTCTCCAGTGGCACAGCCCTTAAGCTTAACGCATTCGGCAAGAAGCTCTTCACCAGCCGCACTGTGAATAGCTCCATCAACTCCACCGCCACCTAAAAGGGAAGTATTTGCAGCATTAACAATGGCATCAGTCTTCATTTTTACGATGTCACCTTTTATAATAGTAAGCCTATCCATGGCACCATCTCCCTTCGTGTAATTCTATTCTATATCCTTTTTCCGAAAAGGTAAACAGGTTTGTCGAAAAATATGTGAAAAATTTCTTCAATATTTTTATATTTACCAGATAAAATAATTTTATGTTGAAAAAATCAAAATAAAGTGCGAAAATATAAATAATGATGCAAAAAATAGAGTAAAAAATAAAAGGAGTATTATTATGGAAAATTTAAAAGCAATTATACTTGCTGCAGGGGAAGGCACAAGGATGAAATCTAAAATACCAAAGGTACTGCATAAGGTAATGAACAAACCTATGGTAGAGCGTGTTATTGAAGCGGCACAGGGTGTTGGTGCACGGCAGGTGGCGGTGGTTGTTGGACACAAAGCGGATATGGTAAAAGAGGCTGTTAAAAATGAAAAGGTATCTTTTGCATTGCAGCAAAAACAGTTGGGCACAGGACATGCTGTTATGCAGGCTATAGATTTTATTGACGATGACAAGGATATAATAATACTTTACGGGGATACACCTCTTATAAAACAAGAAACGTTGAAAAACCTTGTAGAATTCCACAGGAGTGAGGATAACGGTGTATCCATAATATCTGCCGTGGTTGAGGATTCGGCAGGATACGGGCATATTATAAGGGACGAGAAAGGCAATTTTGTAAAGAATGTAGAGTATAAGGATGCGACTGAAGCAGAAAAGCAGGTTAAAGAGATAAATACGGGCATTTATTGCTACAAAGGCAGCAAGCTTAAGGAGGCCCTTGGTAACCTTAAAAATAATAATGCACAGGGTGAATATTATCTTCCTGATACATTGGAGATTATACTTTCTGCAGGAAGCAAGGTTAACGCCATGAATGCAGATGATGTAACTGAATTTTTTGGTGTAAACTCCCGTATTCAACTTTCAGAGGCAGAAGTTATACTTAAAAACAGGGTTAACCGTATGCACATGGAAAATGGTGTAACCATAATAGACCCTGCACAGACCTACATTGAAGATAGCGTTAAAATAGGCTGTGACACAATCATCTACCCTGGGTGCGTACTGGAGGGGAAAACGGAAATAGCCGAGGATTGCCATATTGGACCCTATGCAAAATTATCAAATATGAAAATAGGTAATGGCACAAAGGTTCAGTTTTCAACAGCCATTGATTCTGAAGTGGGTGAAAACACTACAGTTGGCCCCTATGCCTATATCCGTCCAAACTGCAAAATAGGAAATAACATAAAAGTAGGGGACTTTGTTGAAGTTAAAAATTCGGTGATTGGTGATGGAACAAAAATTTCCCATCTTACCTACATTGGCGACAGTGACGTTGGACAAAACATAAATTTTGGCTGTGGCACGGTAACCGTAAATTATGACGGCAAAAACAAATTTAGAACGGTTATAGAGGATAATGTGTTTATTGGCTGTAATGCAAATCTTGTTGCCCCGGTTACCCTTAAGAAGGGGTCTTATGTTGCCGCAGGTTCAACAATAACAAAAGATGTTCCGGAAAAAGCGCTTGCAGTTGCAAGAAATAAGCAGATAAACCTAGAAGGATGGACAAAAAAATAAATATTTTGTCATTTATACTTGAAATTTAGTATATTGAGGTGTAACATGGTTCTGTAGGTACAAAATTGTACTATAATAAATTTTGTTGGAACTGTTGGGAGGAAACGTAATTATGATGTATACAGGCAGAAGCAATATTAAAATCTTCTCTTGTAATGCTAATACAGATTTAGCAGCAGCTATTGCAAAGAATCTGGGACTTAACATTGGACAGTCTGAAGTAACACATTTCAGCGATGGTGAAATTTCTGTAAAAATTGATGAAACCATAAGAGGTGCTGATGTATTTATTATTCAGTCTACATCACAGCCAGTTAATGATAACCTTATGGAACTTCTAATTATGATTGACGCCATGAAGCGTGCGTCAGCAGGAAGAATTACAGCTGTTATGCCATACTATGGCTATGCAAGACAGGATAGAAAAGCAAGAGCAAGAGATCCAATTAGTGCGAAGCTTGTAGCGAACCTTATTACAACTGCTGGTGCAGACAGAGTCCTTACTATGGACCTCCACTGTGCACAAATCCAGGGATTTTTTGATATTCCGTTAGACCATCTTGTTGGGTTGCCTTTGCTTACAAACTATTACCGTGAAAAATATGGCGATGACCTTAACAATTTTGTTGCAGTGTCACCAGACCTTGGCAGTGTAGGCAGAACAAGAGCATTTGCAACAAAGTTGGAAATTCCGATTGCCATTATTGACAAGAGAAGACCGAAGGCAAATGTATCTGAAATTATGAACATAATAGGGAATGTTGAAGGCAAGAAGGTAATACTTGTTGACGACATGATTGATACCGCAGGTACGATTGCAAACGCAGCCAATGCCCTTAAAGAAAGAGGAGCAGTTGAAGTTGATGCTTGCTGCACACACGCTGTGCTTTCAGGCCCTGCAATTGAAAGAATTGAAAATTCCGCTATTTCGGAATTGATCGTGCTTAACACAATCAGTCTTTCAGCGGAAAAGAAAACAGGTAAAATAGTTGAACTTTCAGTTGCAAAGATTTTTGCAGAAGCAATTAATCGCATTCATGAAGGTACATCAGTTTCAAAATTATTTGATTAAAATTAAATTAGGATAGATGATAACTTGTGCCTATCTTTAAAAATTTTTTAAGGGTGTCATTGTTTTAAACAATGACACCCTTAATTTTCTATTGTGTTTATTTGCTTAATCAAATTCCAATAAAATTTGTAAACGATATGATGGAAAAATTCAGTTGAATATGCTTAAAATTCCAAAGACTTTGTAATATTATTAACAAGTAAAAAGTCGTAATATACATATTGAATGGAAAAATTACGAAAATTATAGCGGTATAGTGGTAATACCACCGAATATCGGTTATTTTTTTCACAAATTATACGTTTTCCTATTGACAATTATTTAACTATATTGTATCTTATTACTAGAGTTTTATTTTGGATTTTATATCCAATAAAAATAATCTGTATTTGTGGATATAATAAAATTGAGGATATAATTTAGGGAGGAAATTTATAATGAAAATTGCATTTTATGACACCAAGGAATATGATAAAATTTGGTTTGAGAAGCTTGCCGTTGAATACGGACATGAAATAGTTTTTTATGAAAGCAGATTCATTGCGGATACTGCAATTCTTGCAAATGGATGCGATGTAGCTTGCCTTTTTGTTAATGACGTTATAGATGAAAAAGCAATAAACATGCTTAGTGATATGGGAGTTAAGGCAATTCTTTTAAGATGTGCAGGATATGATAACATAGACCTTAAAGCGTGTGAAGGCAAAATATCTGTTATGAGAGTACCAAGTTATTCTCCTACAGCAATTGCTGAGTATGCAGCAGCACTTTTCCTTACTCTTAACAGAAAAACGCATAAAGCATATACAAGAACACGCGAGTTTAACTTTAAAATTAGTGGTCTTATGGGCATGACATTAAGAGGAAAAACTGCTGGTGTTGTTGGCACGGGAAAAATTGGAAAGGTTATGATTGAAATTCTAAAGGGATTTGGCATGAACATAGTTGCCTACGACCCATACCCAGATACAGCACTTGATGTTAATTATGTTACGCTGGATGAGTTGCTTAAAACCAGTGATGTAATTACTTTGCATTGCCCACTTTCACCTGAAACAAGATATATTATAAATAAAAACAGCATTTCAAAAATGAAAGACGGCGTTTTTTTGGTGAATACATCAAGAGGCGGTCTTGTGGATACACAGGCGCTTAATGACGGACTTAGTGCAAACAAGTTTACAGGTGTTGCGTTGGATGTTTATGAGGAAGAAGACGAATATTTCTTTGAAGACCGTTCTAACGATATTATAAAGGATGATGAGCTTATTAAACTTATGGCTTATCCTAATGTGCTTATTACATCACATCAGGCATTTTTTACAAACGAAGCGCTGGAGGCTATCGCAAGAACAACTTATGATAACTTAAAAGCATTCATAGATGGGGCACCCCTTGAAAACGAAGTAAAATATCAAGCAAAATAATAGACAAAAAACATAATATACATTACAATGAAATGACTCCTAGGTTTATCTGGGAGTCATTTGTTATGTTCAAATGCACGGAGGTGTAAAGAAAATGAAACTTATTGTAGGACTGGGAAACCCGGGAAAAAATTATGTGGGAACAAAGCATAACGTAGGGTTTGAGGTAATAGATTTAGTTGCAAAGGGAATAGGTACAAATGTCAACAAAGTTAAGCATAAGGCAATGGTTGGGGATGGATTTATAGGCAGCGAAAAGGTTATTTTGCTAAAACCGCAAACATTTATGAACCTAAGCGGAGAAAGTGTTAAGGAAGCAGCGGCTTTTTACAAAATATCCATTGAAGATATTGTTATAGTTTATGATGATACAAGCCTGCCAGTTGGTGCAACACGTATACGCGAAAAAGGAAGTGCAGGCGGGCATAATGGTATGAAAAATATTATTGCTCACTTGGGGACTGATAATTTTACAAGAATACGTGTGGGCATAGGTGCAAAACCTAATGGATGGGATTTGGCAGATTATGTGTTGAGCCATTTTGACAAAGACGACCAACCGTTAATTTTAGCAGGATACGAAAGAGCCGCAAAGGCTGTGGAGATACTTGTAAAAGAAGGAACACAGGCGGCTATGAACAAAACCAATTTATCCGCAAAGACCGATGTAAAATAACGGTAACAAGGGCATTGACAAACCTTGGGCGTTGCCCAAACTAACTTGACAGGAAACCCTTGTGGGTGTTTGAGGGCAAAGCCTTCAAAGTTTTGTTTTTTATAGAAAGAAAAGAGATGATTTAGTTGAATGCACTTATAACACCCCTTTTGGGACTTCAAGGCTTTAAAAACCTTGTTGAGGACATAAAAATAAAAAACACTCCTGTGCTTTTAACAGGTGTTATTGATGTGCAAACTGTACACCTTATTGCGGGTGTTGAAGCTTGTGTTAACGCACCTAGCCTTATTGTTGTGGAAAATGAGCTTAAGGCAAAGGAAGTTTATGAGGATTTGCGATTTTTTAATAAAAATGTTATGCACTATCCGGCAAGGGATTTTATTTTTTATAGTGCTGATGTACACAGCCGTGAAACGGATATGCAGCGTGCTAGAGTAGTGAATGCACTTATCAAGGATAAACGACCTACAGTGGTGCTTTCGGTGGAAGCCCTCTTTGACAGGCATGTAAAAAAAGAAGCCTTTGCAAAGCATATAATAACCATAAACGAAGGACAGGTATTAGATGTTGAAAAGCTGATTGAAAGCCTGGTGTTTATGGGCTATGAGCGTACCGAGCTTGTGGAGGGTGCAGGGCAGTTTTCTGTGCGAGGCGGTATTATAGATGTATTTTCACCTGTGGAAGAAACAGCAGTGCGTATTGAGATGTGGGACGATGAAGTTGATTCTATACGAACTATGGATTGTTATTCACAGCGTTCGCTGGAAAAAATTAAAAGTACTGAGTTTTTCCCAGCAGACCAGATAGTTTATGGAAAGGAAGAACTGGAAAATGCTCTCTTGTTACTGGAAAAGGAGTATAAGCGAACACGCACAGCTTTTGTAAAAAAGGAAATGGTGGAAGCAATTCAAAAGCTTGACGAACATGTGGGAGAGGCAATAGAAAAGCTTAAAACCCAAAAGCATATAACAGGTGCAGGCAGTTTTATAGAATATTTTTATGATGACACCGTCAGTATACTTAGCTATATGCCCCAGGATACTGTGATTTTTTATAATGAACCACAGCGAATTGCAAATCAGGCAGAAACTGTGTTTAGGCAGTTTGCAGAAAGCATTAAAAACCGAATAGAAAAGGGATATATGCTTAAAAAAGAAAGCGGTCTCATTTTTGATTATATAACAGTGCTTAAAATGGCAGAGGGTTACAGACAAGTTGTTTTAACCACCATAACCAAGGCTGTTCGAGAATTTAACATAAAGGATATAATCAGTTTTGCAGTTAAAAGTACATCAGCTTTTAATAACCAAACCAATTTGTTTTGTGAGGAAATTACTGAATTAAAGAAGAATGGATATAGCATTTTAGTTCTAACAGGCAGTCAAAGCCGTGGTGAAAGACTTGTAAAAGAGCTGTTTGAACAAGGTATAACAGCAGGGTTTATAGAAAACTTAATCGATGCACAGCTTGCGCCAGGTACAGTAAGTGTATCTAGGGGAAGCCTTAGCCGTGGGTTTGAGTATCAGAATATTAAGCTTGCAGTGTACAGTGATCATGAGCTTTTTGACGAAAAGACCAGAAAAAAAGCAAGGAAGAAAAAGAAAACAGCTGCCTCTATTGAAAGCTTTACAGACCTAAAGGTAGGCGATTATGTTGTTCACCAAAGCCATGGTATAGGTGTTTTTAGAGGTTTGGAAAAAATTGTGGTAGATGGTGTAAATAAGGACTATTTAAAGATAAGCTATTCAGATGGTGGAAGCTTGTTTGTGCCTGTTAACCAAATGGATGCCATACAAAAATATATTGGCAGCAATGCCGAGCATGTGAAGCTGAACAAACTTGGTGGACAGGACTGGGGCAAGGCAAAAGCAAAGGTTAGGGCGGCAGTTGCTATTTTAGCGCAGGATTTAATTAATCTTTATGCAAAGCGTCAGGCTGCATTGGGCTACCGATATTCCGAGGATAATTTGTGGCAAAAGGAGTTTGAGGAAACCTTTCCTTATGAGGAAACTGATGACCAGCTTTTAGCTATTGAGGATGTAAAAAGAGATATGGAAAGCGCAAGGGTAATGGACAGACTTGTGTGCGGGGATGTTGGCTACGGTAAAACGGAAGTTGCTATACGTGCCGCGTTTAAGGCGGTTCAGGATGGAAAGCAAGTGGCATATCTTGTACCAACAACTATCCTTGCACAACAGCACTTTAATACATTTATCCAAAGAATGAAGGATTATCCTGTAAAAATAGCTTTAATGAGCCGTTTCAGAACACCAAAACAGCAAAAAGAAACGATTAAAGAATTGGAAAAGGGATTTGTGGATATAGTTATAGGTACCCATAGAATTTTGTCTAAGGACGTTAAATTTAAAGATTTGGGCATGGTGATTGTGGATGAGGAGCAAAGATTCGGAGTTGCCCATAAAGAAAAATTGAAAGCGATGAAAGAAAATTTGGATGTTCTTACCCTAACTGCCACGCCTATTCCACGTACGCTTCACATGAGCCTTTCGGGTATTAGGGATATGAGTGTTTTGGAAGAACCACCACAGGAAAGACACCCTGTTCAGACTTATGTGATGGAAAACGACTCTGAATTTGTAAAAGATGCCATAAAAAGAGAGCTTGCACGTGGCGGGCAAGTATATTATTTGCATAACCGAGTGGACAGTATTTCTCAGGAGGCATACAAGCTTCAAAAGCTAGTGCCAGAGGCAAATATTGCCTATGCCCACGGGCAAATGACCGAGCGACAGCTTGAGGTCATTATGAAGGACTTTATTGAGGGCGAAATTGACGTTTTGGTATGTACAACAATTATAGAAACTGGGCTGGATATTAGAAATGTAAATACAATGATTATTCAGGATGCTGACAGAATGGGGTTAAGCCAGCTTTATCAGCTTAGAGGACGAGTAGGCAGAAGCAACCGAATAGCATATGCCTATCTTATGTACCGCAGGGACAAGGTGCTTACAGAGGTTTCTGAAAAGAGACTTCAGACGATTAAGGAATTTACCGAGTTTGGCTCTGGCTTTAAAATAGCCATGAGGGATTTGGAAATTAGAGGTGCGGGCAATCTTTTAGGTGCACAACAGCATGGTCACATGGAGAGCGTTGGTTACGATATGTATTGCAGACTATTGGACGAGGCTGTGAAGGAGCTTAGGGGCGAAGCGGTAGAGCAGGACTTTGAAACCACCATAGACCTAAATATAAACGCATATATTCCACCATTCTATATTAAAAACGAAGAGCAGAAGCTTGAGATTTATAAGAAAATTTCCGTTATTGCCAATGCGGATGATTATTTTGATGTTCAAGAGGAAATTGAGGATAGATATGGTAATTTGCCTAAAAGTGTTCAAATGCTTTTGGAAATTGTTTTGCTTAAGGTGGATGCACACAAGTTGGATATTGTATCTATAGCACAAAAGCAAACAAATATTTTAGTTATTTTTAGAGGGGATGCAAGCCTTGACCCATCTGTTATAATTAAGGTAGTAGCTAAACATCCAAGGCGTTATTTGTTTACGTCGGCAACAAATCCTTATATAACAATAAAAACAGGCGACATGACGGGTATGGATATTTTAAACAGCGTAAGAACTTTGATTGACGATATTAAAGCAATTAAAACAGAACAACTAGAAGGCTAAAAGGCGATTTTTAAAACGAAAGTAGGTGATAAAGGTGCTTTATAAAAGATTATTTAATTTAATATTGGTGACAATTGCCTTGGCGTTGCTTTCGGGCTGTGGGAAAACCAATAAAGTGTCGGAAAACGCCTTTATCACCATAAACAAAGATAGTTGTAGTGTTGAAGAATATATGGTTTATTTTGATGAGGCAAAGCGAAATTTTGAGGAAATAGGCGGTACAGATATTTGGGAAACAGACTTTGATGGACGCAGTGCAGTTGTTGTGGCAAAAGAAAGTGCCTTGAATTCAATGATAGCTGTAAAGGTATCCGCGCAAAAGGCAGAGGATTTTAATATAACTCTTTCAGAAGATGAGCAGCAGAAGGCACAAACTGATGCCCAGGCAACCACACAAGCCGCTGTAAGAGAATATTCCAGTGCCTATGGAGAAGCAGCAGAGAAAATAATGCTTGAAAAAACCTTGTATTCCAAGGTTAGGGAAGCTGTAGTTAAGGATTATGTTATAAGTGAATCGGAATATGATGCTTATAGCGAAAGCTACTATGATGCAGTTGCAATGCAAATGAAGCGAATTACAGTTAAAGCAATGTTTTTCTTTGAAGAGACAACGGCAAATGAATTTTATAATAAAATTAAGAATGGTGAGAGTTTTGAAACTCTATTTGAGCAAAACAATGAAACAGGTGAAAACCGTGTTTTTCTGGCACGACAAAAAGACCTTGAGGGTGAACTTGCAGAGCTTATCGACACACAAACAGGCTTTGTTTCCCGTCCTATAGAGCTGGAAAATGTGTATGGTGTTTTTAAGGTGGTTAACATAGCTAAGGGTGAGGAAAACGAAATAATTCAGAAGCTTCGAGAAGACTATACGAATACAATACACGAGCAGATATTTAGCAGTGAACTGGAAAAATGGATTTCAGCCTCAACTATAACCAAGGATGAAAGTGAATGGGAAAAAATTAATATTGATAGTTGACAAATTCTTAAACACTGGTTACAATTAAACAGAATTTAATAGGTACAGCATAGTTATGGGGCACACCACCACGGGTGTGGCCCATTTTTTATTGTGCTTATGGAAAATATTGTAAGTTAATTAAGGGAGGACATTTTAATGAATTCGAAAACAAAAAAGATGGTTTTAACAGCAGTTTTAGCGGCAGTGGGTTTTGTGCTTACACCAATTTTAAGAATACCTGGTTATGCCGCACCTATGCAACACCTTATTAACGTAACAGGAGTTGTTCTTTTGGGGCCTGTGTATGGCTTTGCTTGTTCAGCGTTGCTAACGGCTATGAAGCTTATTATTATGGGTGAGGATTTATTTTCTATACCAGGCGGGCTTATAGGTGCATTTTTGGCGGCTGTGCTTTTTGCAAAAACTAAAGATATGTATTTTGCAGTGGCAGGGGAGGTTTTTGGTACAGGCATTTTGGGTGCAATGTGCTCGTATCCTCTTTCGGCATTTTACTATGGCAATGCAGGGGTTTCCTTATTTACATACATACCTGCATTTTTAATAAGCACCTGTTTTGGAAGTGCGTGTGCCGTTATTCTTCTTAAATTTATGAAAAAATCGGGACTTTTAGCTAAGTTACAAGGGGAGGCAAAATAAAATGGATTTTAATAAAACAGCAGAAATAGTATTTGAAAATATAGAAAAGGTTCAGCCTGTAATTCATAATATATCCAACATAGTGACTGTGAACGATTGTGCAAATGTTACTCTTGCCTGTGGCGGTGCACCTACCATGGCAGATAATCCACAAGAAGTTGAGGAGATAACAAGTATATGCAATGGGTTCGTTATAAACATGGGGCACATACATGATTATTTAGTGGAAAGCATGATACGGGCAGGTAAACGAAGCAATTTGTTAGGGCACCCTGTTATTTTAGACCCCGTTGGTGCAGGAGCGGCAAAGGCGCGCAATGAAGTTCTATTTAAGCTGATGGACAACATAAAGTTTTCGGTAATACGAGGTAATATTTCGGAAATTAAGTATTTGGCAACAGGTAGCGGTTCTGCAAAAGGTGTGGATGCTGATGCAAGTGACCTTATTACAGATGAAAATATTGAAAGCGTCATTGCTTTTGCTAAAAAATTAAGCCAAAAAACAGGCGCGGTTATTGCTATAAGTGGCGAAACTGATATAATAGCAGATGAGAAAAAAGCTTACGTAATTAGAAACGGACATGCACAAATGGGTAGGGTTACTGGCACTGGATGTATGCTTTCCAGTGTGTTGGGCGTTTTTTGTGGAGCGAATCCAGAAAATATCTTAGAGGCGTCAGCAGTGGCTGTAAGTGCATATGGCTATGCAGGGGAACTTGCCTATGAGAAAATGGTTCAAACAGATGGCGGAACAGGCAGTTTCCGCATGTACTTAATTGATTATGTAAGCAAAATGAATGCACAACTTCTTAAGGGGGGAGCAAAGGTTGAAATTAGATAAAAAAAGTATGCTATTGTATGCAGTTACAGACAGAACTTGGATTAACGGAAAAAGTCTTGAAAGAGAAGTAGAGAAAATTTGCAAATCTGGGGCTACCTTTATTCAGCTTAGGGAAAAAGATATAACTGACGAGGAATTTATAGCAGAGGCAAGAAAAATAAAGTCTGTTACAGATAAATACAAAATTCCCTTTGTAATTAATGACAACATTGAGGTGGCAAATGCGGTAAATGCTGATGGCGTGCATATTGGTCAAAGCGATATGGAGGCAAAAAAGGCAAGGGATATTCTTGGTAAGGACAAAATAATAGGAATATCGGCAGGTAATCTTGATGAAGCTTTGGCGGCAGAGAAAAATGGTGCTGATTACATTGGAGTAGGTGCGATGTTCCACACAGACACGAAGCAGGACGCAACAAGTGTTACCTTTGAAGAAATTAAGGAAATAACCCAAAGGGTGCATATACCAGTGGTAGCTATAGGTGGAATAAATAAAAGCAATGTGCTTAAGCTTACGGGTAGCGGAGTAGATGGAATTGCGGTGATATCTGCAATTTTTGCAGAAAACAACGTGGAAGAGGCTACAAAAAATATGCTTAAGCTTGCGCAAAAGATGGTGGAAAAATGAAAAAAAATATAATATTTGATTTGGATGGAACGTTGATAGACAGTATGCCTGTGTGGAACAATGTGAGTAGGAATTTTTTGCTTAACCACGACATTACACCGCCTGATAATCTGGATGAAATTTTTAAGAGCATGTCATTTGAGGAGTCTGCAAAATATTTTAAGAATGAGCTTGGGCTTCAAATTACGCCACAGCAGATGATTGCAGAGATAGTTGGTATGGTTAAGGCTAGATATGAAAATGATATACCACTTAAGCCCAAGGCATATGAATTTTTGAAAAAACAATATGATCAAGGCACAAAAATGTGCATACTTACAGCCTCTGAAAAAGACTATGTATTACCAGCATTAAAGCGATTGAACATACATAAATTTTTTACAGATGTTTATACCTGCACACAGCTTGGAATGAGCAAAAGCAAAAGTGATATATACGAACTTGTAGCAAAAAAAATGGGGGCGGATAAGACTGAAACAGCCGTTTTTGAGGATGCACTGCATGCTGTTGTTAATGCAAAGGCGGCAGGATTTTACACCGTTGCCATAGAAGATGAGGCGGCTGAAAATGACAAGGAAAAAATAAAAGGTACTGCGGATTTGTATGCCGTGGGCTATGTAGAATTGATATAAAAGTATACAACCCCTCAAGGCGTTTAGTCTTGAGGGGTGTCATTTTTGACCATTTTTTTGTTGGGTATTTCATAGGTATTTTTCTTTCCAAACTTGTAGGCGGTTTTTATCATAGCTATTTCCTCGGTACTTAGCTCTCGTTCCAGTGATTTTTCAAAATAGTTTATAAGTGCCCTTGTATTTAAGCGTGTAGCGGAAGCTTTTTTGGGCTCAAGGTCTGCTGGGGTAAATGTAAGGGGTTCAAGCTTTTCAGGCTTAACCAATTGAAATACTAAAGCGGTGTAGTAGGCATCATTTAGTGCATCATGGAACTGACTTTCCTCTGGAATATTTAAAAGTTCCACTGCATTTTTAAGACCTATGGAATTGCCTGCTTCAAAGTTAAGGTGCTTTGTAGCAAAGCGTTGTATATTAATATATTTTTTCGTAATTCTGCTTTGGTCACATTTATGGTAAATTATATTGCGAAACAGAGATTTTATATCGTCTGTACCCCATGAGCAAAGTATCGCCTCATCACTGCCTATAAAGTTTACAAAGGCTTCGTAGGCACACAAAAATCCATCACTGTCATTAAGCCTATCTAAGGTTATGCCCGTAAGCTTTTCTACAATGGGGTGTATACGTTTATATATTTGGGGCTTAATAAAATAATTAAATCTTTCTGTAATGTTAAAATCATCATCCATTTTAACTGCACCTACCTGAATAATTTCAAATGGAAGTTTTGGTTCAAGCACAGTGCGTTTGCCGCTTCTGAAGTTGTAAGGCTGATTAAATTCTAAATCCAGTACAATATAATTCATAAACAACTCTCCTTTATTGGTAACAGTATACCAAAAACATTAGCATGTGTAAAAGGTAATTTTTTTGTTGAAATATATTATAGGGTGATGTTATATTAATATTAGTTATTGTAAGTAGAGAGGAGATGTTTTGGTATGAAGGAATACTTTACACAAGACCAAAAGGAACGTGAAATTAACAAGGTTAATATTGAAGACGATAATGTGCTTATAATGGGAGAATACATTGAGGGCGAAGGAAAAAGCTATGTGCTTACAGGCAGTGCGGTTATAGACGGGGAAACCTATCATGATTTTCAAGTGGAGTTTGAGCTTGCTAAGGAGGCTGAGGAGGAAACAGCAGAGGCGGTTATGAGCCAAGATTGGGATTGGTATGATTATTTATGTGATTAGGGAAACGAAAAAGAACTGATATTAATTTTTATCAGTTCTTATTTTTATGAATGTATTCGCCTATAGGTTGTAGTAATTTTCAATATAGAAAACTACTGCAAGTAAAATAATGAATGCGAAATGATTAATTGCTCCATTTCTTGCAGTTTTTTTAGCTAATTCAATATTATTTTTATCCTTTAGGTATTTAATAAAATCCGTTCCATAGAAATGTGCACTTCCTATTAAAAGAGAAAATTTCATAAAATTAAACCAGTCAACTCTATTTATCATAAAATTAGGAACAACTAACACAATTATTATAAATCCAGCGTTAAATAGGTATTGCCAACCTGATGACATAGAGTTTTTAAGCTTATAGTTTAAAATAGCTGGCATACCTATGAAGAATAGTTCTAGAAAGATTAAAATAAGCATAAAATTCTCCTTTCCTAAGTTGATAATGAAGGAATGTACTAAATAACAGGTATGGAAATACCTTAATGTTATGGGGTTTTATTTGAAGTTACCATTGGCAAGCTTCGCTTTTTTCTTTAAACTTTCAAGTCGGTTCAGTGCTTCAGTAAGGGTGTCCTCGCTTTTTGCAAAATGGAATCGGATGTAGTTATTTATTCCCTCACGGAAGAAACTGGAGCCTGGAACAGCACCCACACCAACTTCACGTGCAAGCCATGTACAAAACTCAATGTCATCTTTAACTTTAAATTCCGACACATCCACCATAACATAATATGCACCTTGTGGGTCGGTGAAGCTAAGGTCAAGTCCTTTCATTCCATTTATGAATAAATCCTTCTTGTCTTTGTATACATTTAAAAGTTCGTTGTAGTAGCTGGCATCAAAATTAAGTGCAGTGACGATGGCTTCCTGTAATGGCGCTGCGGCACCTACAGTAAGAAAATCATGTACTTTTTTTGCCACGTCTATAATGTGGGACGGTGCAATTATATATCCCAATCGCCAGCCAGTTATAGAATATGTTTTAGAAAGAGAGTTACAGGTAATTGTTCTTTCAAACATACCAGGCAGGTTAGAAAAATATATATGTTTATTAGGTTCATACACAATATGCTCATACACTTCATCAGTTATAACAAAAGTGTCATATTTTTGTGCAAAGTCTGCAATTATTTTAAGTTCCTCCATGGTAAAAACTCTTCCGCAAGGGTTTGATGGATTACAAAGGATAAGTGCTTTAGGCTTTTGTTTAAATGCCGCTTCTAAAACATCAGCATCAAAGGTAAATTCAGGCGGATTAAGGGGTACATAAATTGGCACCGCACCTGTTAAAATAGCATCAGCCCCATAATTTTCGTAAAAGGGTGAAAATACAATAACCTTGTCACCTACGTTGCACACAGACATCATGGTTGCCATCATTGCCTCTGTAGAGCCGCAGGTAACAACTATGTTTTTGTTTGGGTCTATTTTCTGCCCAGTAAAATGTTCATGCTTTCTTGCCAGTGCCTCACGCATACGCTGAGAGCCCCATGTAACCTCGTATTGATGATGGTTTTCGTATGTAACCTTAGCAAGTCTGTCTAAAAGCGGCTTTGGCGGATTAAAATCGGGAAAGCCTTGAGAAAGGTTGATGGCATTATAATCAAGAGAAATTCTTGTCATTTTCCTTATCATGGATTCTGTAAAGGTATCGGTTCTGTTGCTTAAAGCGGGCATAATATTCCTCCTAGGTAAATGTGTCTATAGCTATGTATTTTATACAAAAAAATCTTACAAGTCTATAGCAATTATACAAATTAACGAATTTTATTGTAATTATAAGGTTTATATCATTGATTAATACCACAAAAGATAGTAAAATGAAATTGTATAAATTCAAATACAAAGAATACATAATAAGGGAGCTGTAGTTTTGGAAATACTTAACTGGAAAGAAATGCTTTACCCATATGAGCAGGCGGTTGCAGAACTTACACTTAAGTTGGAGTATACCATGACGGAGTACAAAAAGCTTGGCATGTATTCGCCTATGGAAAGTATTACTGGCAGGGTGAAAAAGGCATCAAGCATATTGGAAAAGGCTAAGAAAAAAGGAATACCCCAGGAAAACATTGAAACGGAAATTGAGGACATTGCTGGGGTTAGAATACTGTGCCAGTTTGTGGAGGATATTCCGAAGGTTATTTCCCTTATTCATCGACGTGACGGACGTGACCTTACTATAATTGAAGAGCGGGACTACATTACAAATACAAAACCAAGTGGTTACAGAAGCTATCATATTATAATTAAGTACCCTATAAATTCTGTTGCTGGCTACCGTGAAATTTTAGCGGAAATACAAATACGTACCCTTGCCATGAATTTTTGGGCGGTTACTGAGCATTCCCTTAAATACAAATACAGTGGAAATATACCGCAAGATATTAAGGACAGATTGCTGAACTGCGCCGAGGCGGCGTTTAACATGGATAATGAAATGAGCACTATTCGTAACGAAATAATGTATGCACAGCGCATAAACAAACTGAAAGATAACCTGATTGCCGACATTATAGACCACATACAAAACCTGTATTTTGTGGCAAAGCTAGACGAGATGGAGGATGTTAACAAACAGTTTGTAGAGCTATGGAGCAACGGAAACATAGAAAGCCTTAAAGCCTTTAAAGATAAGCTAAGTGAGATGGCTAAGGCATATGGAGTATAAAAATTATGGGTTTATTTGCAATAGGAGATTTACATTTATCGGGGTTTAAGCCAAAGCCCATGGATATATTTGGAGCAAACTGGCAACAGCACCAAAAAAAAATAGAAGATAACTGGTGTAAAACTATTACAGACGATGACACCATATTAATTCCCGGAGATATCTCATGGGGACTTAATTTGTGTGAGGCAAAATGCGATTTGGATTTTTTAGCACAGTTGCCTGGCAAAAAGCTTTTGCTCAGAGGAAACCATGATTATTGGTGGGGCAGTGTATCACGCCTTAATTCCATGTATGAAAAAATGTACTTTATTCAGAATGACTATGTGGAGTATAATGGAAAAGCTGTATGTGGTTCAAGAGGGTGGACACTGCCAAATGAGCAGAAGTTTGATGCAGGTGATATGAAAACCTATAAACGAGAGCTTATAAGGTGCAGGTTGTCACTGGAGCGTGCTGTAAAAAATAAATATGAGGACATAATTTTTATGATGCATTTTCCACCTGCTATGTTCGGGGCTACGGAAAATGCATTTGTGGATATATTAAAAGAATATCCAGTAAAAACCGTTGTGTACGGACATCTTCATGGTAAAGACAATTTTGCAGTGGGAATAAAAGGCATTCATGATGGTATAGAATATCATCTGGTTTCGTCGGATTATTTGGACTTTTGTCCCCAAAAAATAATGTAAAAGGAGAAATAACCTATGGTAATTATGGTAATAGATGGGCAGGGTGGCGGTGTTGGCAAAGCCATTATAGAGAAAATAAAGTCTATACTGCCAGAGGTTCATCAGCTTGTGGCTGTAGGAACAAATTCTATAGCATCTGCAAATATGATGAAAGCTGGGGCAGTTAATGTTGCAACAGGTGAAAATGCTGTTAAATATAATGCTGAGAGAGCCGACATAATAATAGGCAGTATAGGCATTATATCTGCAAATGCAATGTTTGGTGAACTTTCACCAGAAATGGCAAATGCTATCAGTGAGAGTGAAGCTATGAAGATACTAATACCACTTAAACGATGTGGCCTATACGTGGTAGGGGTCAATACCGATTCTATGCCAAAGATGATTGATGAGGCTATTGAGGTTGCTATGGATTGTATAAACGGAATGAAGCATTCACACCATAGGCACTATCATTGCTAAGGCTTTGGTTTCGTAAATTTTAAATTCAGGAGATTTTTATGGGTATTGTTACAGTTTTTTTAATAGCACTTAGCCTTGCGATGGATGCGTTTGCAGTTTCAGTATCTAATGGAATAGCACTGAAGAATTTTAGAGTATCAGACGGCATTAGGATGGGTGCGTTCTTTGGCGTGTTTCAGTGCATGATGCCGCTAGCAGGCTGGATTTTAGGAAACAGTGTGCGTGTGTACATTGAGGCAGTGGACCATTGGATTGCTTTTGCACTTCTTTTGCTTATTGGTGGAAATATGGTAAATGAGGCAGGAAGTAAAAATGATGACGAAAATGACAGCAAATGTGACTTTGTACTTTCAAACAAAAAACTGCTGTTGCAGGCAGTTGCTACTAGCATAGACGCACTTGCTGTGGGTATTAGCTTTGCCATGCTCAATGTGGATATTGTAGGTGCCGCAATTATTATAGGGGTTGTGTGCTTTGTTATATCCTTTGTTGGCGGAAGCCTTGGGAAAAAACTAGGGGAAGTATTTGAAGAACGTGCCGAACTTTTGGGTGGAATTGTACTTATAGCAATAGGGGCAAAAATACTTGCCGAACACTTGCTTTTTTAAGATATAATGACGGGGTAGTGTACTGGTGGACTGACCACTATAGTAACAAAATTACCTAAAAAATTGAAAAAACAGCCGAAAAATGCTCAAATAGCACCAAAGCAATATTTTTCGTTTATACCGAAACCGGTTTCGGGAATTTAGCATTGAATTATCTTCTTTCTTGTTCTATAATAAATACATTGTGAAATTAAAATTCACTATATAATGTCTAATAACAAAATTCACTATTAATATCTAAAATTGAAAGGGAGTTTTTAGTATGTCTAAAGTAATGAAAACAATGGACGGAAACGAGGCTGCTGCTTACGCATCATATGCGTTTACAGAGGTAGCTGGTATTTTCCCAATTACACCATCATCTCCTATGGCTGAAAAAACAGATGATTGGTCAGCAAACGGCAAGAAAAACATTTTCGGACAGACTGTAAAAGTAATTGAAATGCAGTCCGAAGCAGGTGCTTCAGGTACAGTTCATGGCTCTTTGGCAGCAGGTGCACTTACAACAACTTATACCGCAAGCCAGGGCTTACTTCTTATGATTCCGAACATGTACAAAATTGCAGGCGAATTATTGCCATGCGTATTTCATGTTAGCGCACGTGCCCTTGCTTCACATGCACTTTCAATTTTTGGCGACCATTCAGACGTAATGGCTTGCCGTCAGACTGGTTTTGCAATGCTTGCATCAAACAGTGTTCAGGAAGTTATGGACATTGGAGCAGTTGCACACCTTGCTACAATTGAAGGCAGAATTCCTTTCCTTCATTTCTTCGATGGGTTCCGTACATCACACGAAATTCAGAAAATTGAATGTCTTGACTATGATGAACTTAAAAAAATTACAGACATTGATGCTGTAAACAAATTTAGAAGAAATGCGTTAAACCCAGAACATCCTGTTCTTCGTGGTACAGCACAGAACCCTGATATTTTCTTCCAGGCAAGAGAGGCTTGTAACCCATTCTACGAAGATATTGTTGGAACAACAGAAAAATACATGGCTGAAATCAGCAAGCTTACTGGCAGAGATTACAAATTATTTAACTACTACGGTGCACCAGATGCCGACAGAGTTATTATTGCTATGGGCTCCGCTTGTGAAGCGATTGAAGAAACAATTGACTATTTAACAGCTAAGGGCGAAAAGGTTGGTATGGTTAAAGTTCACCTTTACAGACCTTTCTCAGCTAAGCATTTACTTGCGGCTATACCTGAAACAGCTAAAAAGATTGTTGTTCTTGACAGAACAAAAGAGCCAGGTGCACTTGGCGAGCCTTTATACCAGGATGTTTGTACAGCAATGTTTGAAGCTAAAGAACAGCCTATGATTATAGCAGGTCGTTATGGTCTTGGTTCTAAAGACGTTACACCAGCACAGTTTATTGCTGTTTATGAAAACCTTAAAGCAGACAAGCCTATGAACCACTTTACAATGGGTATTGTTGACGACGTTACAAATCTTTCACTTAATGTAGGTGCAGAGGTTAACGTAACAGGTGACGACGGTACAATCGCTTGTAAATTCTGGGGTCTTGGTGCTGACGGTACAGTTGGAGCAAACAAAAACTCAATTAAAATTATTGGTGACCATACAGACATGTATGCTCAGGCTTATTTCTCATATGATTCAAAGAAATCAGGCGGTATTACACAGAGCCATTTACGTTTTGGTAAAAAACCAATACGTTCTACATATCTCGTAAAAACAGCTGACTTTGTAGCTTGCCACAAGCAAGAGTATGTAAATCTTTACGATATGCACTCAGAGCTTAACCCAGGCGGAAAATTCCTTTTGAATACAGAGTGGACAGCAGATGAATTAAGCGAAAAGCTTCCTGCGGCTATGAAGCAGTATTTTGCGAAAAACAATATTAAATTCTACACAATTAACGGTACTCAAATTGCTAAGGAAATTGGTCTTGGTAACAGAATTAACTCTGTTTTACAGGCTGCATTCTTTAAGCTTGCGGGCATTATTCCAATTGATGAAGCGGTTGGCTACATGAAGGAAGCGATTAAAAAGAGCTATGGCAAAAAAGGGGATACCATACTTAACATGAACTTCGCTGCTATTGATAAGGGCGTTGATGGTGCTGTTGAGGTTAAAATCCCTGCTGATTGGGCAAATGCTACAGACGGTGCTGCTGCTGCAAAAAGAGAAGTGCCTGCTTTTGTTAAAGATGTTGTTGAGCCGATTAATGCACAGAAAGGTGATTTCCTTCCTGTAAGCGCATTTGTTGGTCGTGAAGATGGTACATTCCCACAGGGTACAGCTGCTTATGAAAAACGTGGTGTTGCTGTGGATCTTCCACAGTGGAATAAGGATACATGTATTCAGTGTAACCAGTGTTCTTATGTTTGTCCTCATGCTGCAATTCGTCCATTCCTTCTTACAGAGGAAGAGGCTAAAGCCGCTCCATCTGCATTTGAAACAGTTGATGCAAAGGGAAAAGGTCTTGAGGGACTTAAATTCAGAATTCAGGTTTCCGCACTTGACTGCTTAGGATGTGGAAGCTGTGCTGTTGTATGCCCATCTAAAGTGAAATCACTTGTGATGGTTCCTGCCGCTACACAGAGTGCAGAAATAGAAAACTGGGATTACGCAGTTGAGAAGGTTGCCGTTAAAGAAAATGTTGTACCAAAAGATAACGTAAAGGGAAGCCAGTTTGTACAGCCATTGCTTGAGTTTAGTGGTGCATGTGCAGGTTGTGGCGAAACACCTTATGCTAAACTTATTACACAACTTTTTGGTGATAGAATGTATATTGCCAATGCAACTGGTTGTTCATCAATTTGGGGTGGTTCTGCACCATCCACACCATATACAACAAACCACAAGGGTCATGGTCCTGCTTGGGCAAACTCTTTGTTTGAAGACAATGCAGAATTTGGTTTAGGTATGGCAATGGCTGTTAAACAGATGAGAGAGGGTCTTAAAGCTAAGCTTGAAGAACTTAAAGCTGTTAAGGGCTGTGATGTTATGGCTGAAACAATTGATGCTTATATTACCACAATGAACGATGGCGAAGCTAACAAAGAAGCTACAACTAAGCTTGTTGCACTTCTTGAAAAATTTGAAGGCAGTGCCGAGGCTAAAACTATTGTTGATTTTGTACTTGAAAATAAAGACCAGCTTGCTAAGAAGAGCCAGTGGATTTTTGGTGGTGACGGATGGGCTTACGACATCGGTTACGGCGGACTTGACCACGTTCTTGCTTCAGGTGAGGATGTAAATGTATTTGTGTTTGATACAGAGGTTTACTCTAACACAGGTGGTCAGGCTTCTAAGGCTACACCAGCAGGTGCTGTTGCACAGTTTGCTGCAAGTGGCAAGAAAATAAAGAAAAAAGACCTTGGTATGATGGCTATGAGTTATGGTTATGTATACGTTGCACAGGTTGCAATGGGCGCAAACCAGGGACAGCTTGTTAAAGCATTACTTGAGGCAGAGGCTTACGATGGCCCTTCACTTATAATTGGTTATGCTCCATGTATTAACCATGGTATTAAAATGTCAGGCGCACAGACAGAAATTAAGAAGGCTGTTGAGGCAGGTTACTGGCATATGTTCCGCTTTAATCCAGAGCTTAAGGAGCAGGGTAAAAACCCATTTACTTTAGACTCTAAAGAGCCAACAGCTAGTTTCCAGGAGTTTATAAGAGGCGAGGTTCGTTATACTTCACTCCTTAGAACATTCCCAGGAATTGCAGAAGAGCTTTTCCTTAAGGCAGAAGAAGATGCTAAAGAAAGACTTGAAGGATACAAAAGACTTGCTGCACAGTAATTTATTAACACATAGATTTAATTAATTATGAAAGCGGTTTCACTTGAGATAATTCAGGTGAAACCGCTTTTTAAACGAATATCTGGGTTATTAATATTAAGGTGCACTATTTTTTTTCTTTGTTTTTTTGTATTTTGTGGTATAATCTAATGAAGATATATGACTGGGGTTGAGATGCAGATGAAAAAAATATTTTTGCTGCTGTTACTGATTTTTACTTTCTCGGGATGTGCTTCAAATTCAAATGAAGAGGAAGAAACAAGGTTTACATTAAACCAGACGCAACAGGAAAACTATAAAACCTTAATAGATGAGGAACTAAATAGCTTTTATTGGTATTATGACGAACAGAGCCTTGCCTATTTTCAAAGCACGGTACCTGTAGTTGGAGACGCTACAAAATTAATATTTGAAGCCAGCAAAGAAAATGGTTATGACTTGGAGAAATATAGTGGCCGTGGGGCAGTAGTGTACACGGTGGATTTGATGCATTTTAATAAAAATAAAGCTGGTACGGCATATTTTTATTTTGTTAAAAATTCTATTGTTGGTACGTATTATGTTGGTATAGACAATGCAGATAGTGCCTATGGTTTTAAAACCCGTAATGTTTTTTCGGAGGATACACAGTTTGTTAACTATGAAACAGATAAACCGGATATGGAATATAAAAGCATAAATGCAGGCAATATACCCGATGGGTTTATGTCGGAAACAATTGATGACGCAGGGAATAAGCAATATTTAAATATAGTAGATGGAGCCTTATTGGTTTACAAATTCAAAAATGATAGGTTTTCCCTTGTGAAGAATATTAGTTATTGGGGTGGAAACGGAAGAAAAGCCATGTCGGCAACGTTTTATGACGGCAACAAAATTGCAGTGCTTTTGGGTTCCCAGGCGGCTAGTGGAGAGGAATGTGACGGCGGACGGCTTATGTCTGAAAAGCTGGTGTTTCTTAATGAAGATTACAGCCTTACTGGTGAAGAGATGGTGCTGACTAACAGTGCCTACTCTTGTGTGGTATCGGTTGAGGACAGGCTGATACTGATAAATGATAAAAACATAGAGGTTTATGCCAGTGAGGACGGCGAATGGAAGAGTAAAACCAGCTACTATACCAATGTTCAGGCAACAGCCTTTTTGTGCGAGGACTTAGACGGTGACGGTATTAAGGAGTATTTGCTTACAGATGGAAAAGATTTGTACATGTATCGCAAAAACGGCATAAGCCTTCACTGTATTTGGCGTACAAATATATCGGTTGAAAGTTTTTATGGATATATTTATGCTGGGGATACAAATAATGACGATTCAAAGGAAATATATATTTGCGACAATACAGGCACAGCTATAAGGTATACGGTTGCCACAAACGGTCTTGTTGCTAAAAATGATGATATTAGCTACAGTGATAGGTTTTATGTAAGCGATTTTAATAACGACGGTTTTGCGGATTATATCAAAAGCCAGGGTGAAGAAAAATATACTAAAACGGTGTATATTGCAGACCAACAGTGAGGTAAAGATGGAACACGAAAAATATATGATGGAAGCCATTGAAGAGGCAAAAAAAGCCTTTGCCATAGACGAAGTACCCATAGGCGCAATTATTGTGCATGAGGGAGAGATAATTGGCCGTGGTTACAACAGGCGTAATACAGACAAAAACCCACTTTGCCATGCTGAAATAATAGCTATTAATCAAGCTGCAAAGTTTATGGACGATTGGCGTATTGAAAACTGCACTATGTATGTAACGGTGGAGCCTTGCCCAATGTGCGCAGGTGCAATTGTGCAGGCAAGAATACCTACTGTTGTTTTTGGTGCGGCAAACAAAAAAGCAGGCTGTGCAGGCTCGGTTTTAAACGTGTTGCAAGAGCCACGCCTAAACCACAGGGCAGAGATTATAGAAGGTGTGCTTTTTGATGAATGCAGTGGGCTGATGAAAGAATTTTTTAAGAGATTTAGGAAATAATACCTTATAAATATTTAAAAAAGAAGTTAAATTTGATGTGTATTAGTGTGTTGACATAATTGAAGAAAACGGTTATAATTATTAGGCAATATCAATATGTCATAAAATTTCCGTGCTAGCCGGGGAATTAGCGGCTCCCTGTACCCTTAAATCCGCTATAATGGGGGTGACGTCTGCTCTAGGCTCCAATTTTTTAAGGTCTGCCCTTTGAAGAGAGTGTTGACGATTGAGTCTTGTGCAACAGGAACTTATGAATCGTGTCAGGTCCGGAAGGAAGCAGCACTAAATAACCACTTCTGTGTGCCGCAAGGTAGCTTAGTCCGAGCTAAGGACAAAGGTAACGCTTAAGGAAGAAGAGTCAAAAGCAGGCGCACGGATTCATATATTTTGCGTTGAATCCGCAGCACACAGAAATTAAAATCTGTGTGCTTATTTTTTTTGCAGAGCAAGAATTGGGTTTTATAAACAATTCTAAAGGAGGGTTTTGAGTTTTGGCATATACAGCTTTATATAGAAAATTCAGACCCGATACATTTAAAGGCGTTGTTGGTCAGGATCATATAGTGCGTACACTTAAAAACCAGATGGTATCAGGCAGAGTTTCTCATGCCTATCTTTTTTGTGGCACAAGGGGTACGGGTAAAACCTCCACAGCAAAAATATTTGCAAAGGCAATTAACTGCCTTAATCCACAGGACGGAGAACCTTGTGGTGAATGTGAACTTTGCACTTCCATGGCGGAGGGGCGAAGTGTTAATGTAATAGAAATTGATGCCGCATCAAATAATGGTGTTGATAATATACGAGAAATCCGTGAGGAGGTAAAATATCCACCTACGGAGGGACGTTTTAAGGTTTATATAATAGACGAGGTGCATATGCTTTCTACAGGGGCGTTTAATGCACTTTTAAAAACCCTTGAAGAGCCGCCCGAGCATGTTATATTTATACTTGCCACCACAGACCCTCAAAAAGTACCTGCAACTATCCATTCTCGTTGCCAGAGGTTCGATTTTAAACGAATTTCTACAGGGGAAATAGCGTCTACTCTCAAGGGGTATATGGAAAAAGATGGCGGCAACGTAACGGATAAGGCTCTGCACTATATTGCCTCTCTTGCAGATGGCTCTATGCGTGACAGCCTTAGCATACTAGACCAGTGCATGGCGTTTTATTACGGGGAAGAAATAACTCTTGAAAAGGTGCTGGATATTGCAGGGGCTGTAGATACATCAGTTTTTTTTGAAATGACGGAGGCACTTAATAATAAAAATGCCGCAAAAAGCATGGATATTATAGATGATATGATAAATGATGGCCGTGATGTTGGGCAGTTTGTAACCGAGCTTACGGTGCATTTACGAAATCTGCTTATTACACTTACGGTTAAAGAAGCAGATGCAATACTGGACATGGCAGAGGAAAATATTGACCGCCTTACAGCGCAGGCGAAGGCGATGTCTGCGGAAGAGCTGATATTTCTTATAAAAACTTTCTCACGCCTTAGCGGAGAAATGAAATATGCAAATAATCAGCGAATACTGCTGGAGGTGGAACTTATAAAGCTTTGTTCGCCCTCGGAAAAAAATGATTTTGATGCAGTGATTGCAAGGCTTGCAGGGTTAGAGAGACAGGTGAAAAATGGCGTTGTGTTACAAAATGCCAGTACATCTACACAGGCGGAGGTTAAGAAAGCACCTCCAAAGAAACAGCGTCCAAAGGCACTGCCAGAGGATGTAACAGCGGCAATTGACATTTGGAGTGACCTTATTTCGGAATTTGAGCCTATTTTGCAGGGACTTATGTCGGCTACAAAACCTGGTTATATGGAGGATGGTCGACTTACAATAGTATGCGATAATCTGGCGGTTGAGGGGCTTTTAAAGGATAAAATTCAAGGCATTAAAGAGGCGTTTGATACAAGGCTTAAAAAGGAATTTGATATAAGAACCATTGTAAAGGCTGAATTTGAGGCGTGGGAGCGAGTTACCTATGGCGAAAACCAACCAGAAAACGATCCAGAGTTTGAAAGTCTTATGGGAGGATACTTCCCAGAGGCAGATTTTGAATAGAAATTAAAATTTGAAGCTTGAAAGATTTTAAGACTTGCAAGGTTTATAAAATATATTAATTATAATGGAGGAATAGAAAATGGCAAAAGGTGGATTTGGTGGAATGGCTGGCATGGGCGGTATGAACATGAACAACCTTATGAAACAGGCACAGAAAATGCAAAAACAAATGGAGGAAGCGCAGGCTTCTTTGGCTGAAAAAACCCTTGAAACTACATCAGGCGGTGGAGCAGTAAAAATTGTTATTACAGGCAAAAAGGAAATACAGTCAATTAAAATAAATCCAGAGGTTGTTGACGCAGATGATGTTGAAATGCTTGAGGATTTAATTCTTTCAGCAGTAAACGAGGCTGTTCGTCAAGCTGAAGAAATGGCAAACAGCACTTTGGGTAAAATAACAGGCGGAATGGGCAACGGCTTATTCTAAAAACGATGAAACAAATCCCCTGCCTATGGTGGGGGTATTTGCTATACGCCCTTTTTAAGGAGAATGTAAATGAATTATTATGGTAATCCTATAACACGTCTTATAGAAGAACTTAGCTCTTTGCCTGGTATAGGTGGTAAAAGTGCCCAAAGGTTAGCTTTCCATATTATTAATATGCCTCTTGAAAGGGTTGAAAACCTTTCAACGGCCATTATTGAAGCGAAAGAGAATGTGAAATACTGTTCGGTATGTCAAAACCTTACAGATGAAGACCCATGCCCTGTTTGCAGTAATCCTAACCGAGACAGCAGGGTGATTATGGTGGTGGAAGACCCAAGAGACATGGCGGCATATGAAAAAACAAAAGAATTTCATGGAGTATACCATGTTCTGCATGGTGCAATAAGCCCCATGTTGGGCATAGGCCCTCAGGATATAAAATTGAAAGAATTGCTTGCACGCATTGGTGAAGATGAAGTGGACGAGCTTATTTTGGCAACCAACCCAAATGTTGAAGGCGAGGCAACAGCAATGTACATTAGCAGACTTGTAAAGCCACTAGGGGTAAAGGTAACCCGTATAGCAAATGGTGTGCCTGTAGGCGGAGATTTGGAATATATTGATGAAGTTACCCTTTCAAGAGCCTTAGAGGGACGAAGAGAAATGTAAGGAGGTACGCACAAATTATGAGCATAGCTGATAAGATATTTATTGAAAACTGTACCGAAATAATAGAAAACGGCTTTTCAACAGAAAACGAAAAAATCAGACCCAAATGGGAGGATGGAACATCTGCCTATACTATTAAAAAATTTGGTGTGGTAAACCGTTATGACCTTTCAAAGGAATTTCCTATTACAACCCTTAGATATACAAATTGGAAAGCGGCAATAGATGAACTGCTTTGGATTTGGCAGAAAAAAAGCAATAAGGTTTCGGAACTTAACAGCCACATTTGGGACGAATGGGTAGGCGAAGATGGCACTATAGGCAAGGCTTATGGCTATCAGCTTGGTGTTAAGCACAAGTACAAAGAGGGCGAGTTTGACCAGGTAGACAGGGTGCTTTTTGACCTGAAAAATAACCCTTACAGCCGCCGTATCATGACTAATATTTATACTTACAGCGACTTGCATGAAATGAATTTATATCCCTGTGCCTATAGCATGACCTTTAATGTTGTGGATGGACGTCTTAACGCAATACTGAACCAAAGAAGTCAGGATACCCTTATGGCGAACAACTGGAATGTTGTACAGTATTCCGTTTTGGTGCATATGCTGGCGCAGGTAAGCAATTTGCAGGTGGGTGAGCTGGTGCATGTTATAAGTGATATGCACATTTACGACAGGCACATAGAAATGGTTAAGAAGCTCATAGCCAGAGAGCCATTGTCTGCACCTGTATTCAAAATGAATAAGAATATTACAAATTTCTATGACTTCAAAGTTGAAGATTTTGAAATATTGAACTATAATCATGGTGAAAGCCTTGGAAAAATACCCGTGGCAGTGTGAGGTGAATTTTAATGATAATGATAGTAGCGGCAGATGAAAAATGGGGTATCGGCATCAATGGAGATTTACTAACGCCATTGCCAGAGGATATGAAGTTTTTCAGAGAAAAAACAAGAGATTCCGTAATAATTATGGGCAGAAAAACATTGCTTTCCTTCCCTAACGGCAAACCACTTAAAAATCGTGTAAATATAGTGATTACAACGGATAAAAACTTCAGCGAGGAAGGCTGTATAGTTTGCCATAACATTGAAGAAGCGGTACTAATTAGCAAAAACTATACAGATAAAGATGTTTTTGTTGTAGGTGGTGGAACTGTGTATAGGCAGATGCTTAAATACTGTGACACGGCCTATATAACAAAGCTTTATAAAACCTTTGATGAGGCAGATACCTTTATTAATAATCTTGACATAATGGAGGAATGGGTGGTTGCAGAGGAAAGTGAGTTAAAGGAGTACGACGGCCTTAATTTTAGATTTGTTACCTATAAAAGAACAAAATAAAAGAAAGAAGTGTTTTGTATGATTAATGCAAGTATTGCAATACAGGTGTTACCTGATGTTTTGGATGACAAGGAAACTGTACGCATTGTAGACGAAGTAATTGCCTACATAGAAAGCACTGGACTTAAATTTTTTGTTTCCCCATTTGAAACCACTATTGAGGGTGATTATGATACGCTAATGGAGATTATAAAGCAATGCCAGTTGATTGCAGTTAAGGCAGGCGCACCCAGTGTTAAAAGCTATGTGAAAATATTTTTTAATCCCGAAAACGAGATACTTACCATAAATGGTAAAATTGATAAGTACATTGATAGAAATTGTGAAGAACTGAATAAATAAGAAAAAAGTCAAAACATTGGGCGTTGCCCAAACCCTCTTGCTTTTTGAAAAAAGCAAGACCAAAAACTTTTATTAACCCCGCATATTTATGCGGGGTTAGATGGGTCAAGAAGGCAATAGCAAAGAAGTGCCATGTGTCCAAAGGACAGCTTTGCGTAGCAAAGTGCTGACCAGAAACCCTTGTGGGTGTTTGAGGGCAAAGCTCTCAAGAAGTTGAACTTTTCTCCGAAAAAAGCTTCCGAAGAAATCGGAGGCTTTTTGTATATTTATTTTTGGGTTGACAAATTATAATAACGTGCATATAATTAAGACTATACCCCTGGGGGGTATGGAGAGGTGGTCGTATGAAGGAAAAATTTGATGTAACGGGAATGACATGCAGTGCGTGCAGTGCCCATGTAGAAAAAAGCGTAGGCAAGGTAGAAGGCGTAAGTAAAGTAGCTGTCAGCCTGCTTCAAAATAGCATGACAGTGGAGTTTGATGATGGGGCAACAAGTGCAGGGGAAATAATAAAAGCGGTTGAAAAAGGCGGCTACGGTGCCAAAATGGCAGGTGAAGCAACGACAAATGCAAAGAATATAGACGAAAATGTTACTGACGAGATTAACAATATGAAGCAAAGGCTTGTAATTTCTTTTGTATTTCTAGTTCCTTTGTTTTATATCTCAATGGGGCACATGTTGGGGGCTCCTCTTCCGTTAATACTTACAGGGCATGAAAATATGATGGTTTTTGCCCTTACACAGCTTTTTTTAACATTACCTGTTATGTATGTTAACCGAAAATATTTTCGTGTTGGATTTAAAAGCCTTGTAAACCGTGCACCCAATATGGATACACTGATTGCTATAGGAGCAACAGCGGCGGCAGTTTACAGCATATATGCTATATTCAAAATGGGTTACCATTTGGGGCATGGCAATATGGATGTGGCACATGATAATATTATGGATTTGTATTTTGAGTCTGCAAGCATGATACTTACCCTTATTACTCTTGGTAAATTTCTTGAAACACGGTCTAAGGGCAAAACAAGCGAAGCCATAAGCCGTCTGTTGGATTTAGCACCTAAAAAGGCAACGGTTGTGCGTGATGGAAAAGAAATAGTTATTCCAGTTGAAGAGGTTGTAACAGGGGATTTGGTTATTGTTAAGCCTGGTGAAAGCATTCCAGTAGACGGAATAATAACCGAGGGTTCATCTGCAGTGGACGAAGCGGCGATTACAGGGGAAAGTATACCAGTTGAAAAACAGACTGGAGATAAGGTTATTTGTGCAACAATAAACAAAACTGGCAGTTTTAAATTTGAAGCAACAAAAGTTGGTGGCGATACCACTCTTGCACAGATTGTGCGTCTTGTAGAGGAAGCCTCAAGCAGTAAAGCACCAATAAGCAAGATGGCTGATAAGGTTTCAGGTGTATTTGTGCCTATCGTTATAGTAATAGCAATTAGTGCAGCTATTATATGGTTGCTTGCAGGTTTTGGGGTTAATTTTGCCGTTTCCATAGGTATAGCCGTTCTGGTTATATCCTGCCCATGTGCATTGGGTTTGGCAACACCAACGGCTATTATGGTTGGCACAGGGAAAGGGGCAGAAAGTGGAATACTTATAAAATCTGCCGAAAGTCTTGAAACAGCCCATCTTATAAACACTGTGGTGTTGGACAAAACAGGCACAATCACAGAGGGAAAGCCACAGGTTACAGATGTGATATGTACGGCAGATATTGATAAAAAAGAGCTTATAAAAATTGCAGCATCGGCAGAAAAATATTCGGAGCATCCATTGGCAGAGGCAATAATAAAAAAGGCCGAGGCTGATGGGATAGAATTGTATGAGGTAACAGATTTCAAGGCTTTTTCAGGCCGTGGGATAGAGTGTAGGGTGGACGGCAGAAGAATACTTGCAGGCAACTTAAAAGCCATGCTTGAAGGCAGTGTAGAGGCTGAAAAGTATAAAAATAAAGCAGAAAGCCTTGCACGTGAGGGTAAAACTCCATTATACTTTGCAGTGGATGGAAAGCTGGCAGGTATTATTGCTGCGGCAGATGTGGTTAAAAAGAACAGTAAAAAGGCAATAAGTTTGCTTGAAAAAGCGGGCATAGAGGTGGTTATGCTTACAGGTGACAATGCTGTTACAGCAGAAGCCATACGTAAGGAAATGGGCATAAACCGTGTTGTAAGCGAGGTTATGCCACAGGACAAGGAAGCGGAAATAAGACGCTTACAATCAGAAGGGAAAAAAGTGGCAATGATAGGCGACGGCATTAACGATGCACCTGCTTTAGCACGAGCAGATGTAGGCATTGCCATTGGTGCAGGGACAGATGTTGCTATAGAGTCAGCAGATATTGTGCTTATGAAAAGTGATTTGATGAGCGCCGTAGAGGCAATAGAGCTTAGCCGTGCCACAATAAAAAATATAAAACAAAATCTGTTTTGGGCATTTTTCTATAATGTAATTGGCATACCTATTGCGGCAGGGCTTTTGTATCCGCTTTGGAGCATAAAGCTAAACCCAATGCTAGCGGCAGCAGCCATGAGCCTTAGCTCGGTTTTTGTAGTTACAAATGCGTTAAGATTAAGGTTTTTTAAACCTTCTTTCACTGTGAATAATGAAAACATAATTGAAATTAAACCTAAGGAGAAAAATAAGATGACTGAAAAAACAATGGTTATTGAGGGTATGATGTGTGCTCATTGCACAGGCAGGGTAGACAAGGCATTAAATGAAATTGAAGGTGTAACAGCAACGGTAAGTTTGGATGAAAAAAGTGCGTTTGTTAAATTAAGCAAAGATGTAAGTGATGAAGTGCTAAAAAAAGCAGTTGCAGAGGCAGGATATGAGGTTATTTCAATAAAATGAGGTGAAGTATGCAGGCAGATAAGGCAACAATAAACCGTCTTTTAAAAACCGCAAGAGGGCAGATAGACGGTATAATTAAAATGGTTGAAGAAGACAGATATTGCATGGATATTTCAAACCAGCTTTTGGCGGCGGACGCAATTTTGCGTAAGGCAAATAAAGAAGTAATACGTGCACATATTAAGGGCTGTGTAAAGGCGGCTTTTGAGGATGGAAACGAAGATAAAAAAATTGATGAATTAATTGAAATGATGGATAAAATAACAAAATAAACTGAAAATTTTTGCGTGAACATAATAAGCAATTCACAGGGGGAGATATGCTTTGAAGGAGAAATACAGCTTTGACGATTTGGTAGAAATTATACGCATTTTGCGCAGTGAAAACGGCTGTCCCTGGGATAAGGTGCAAACACACGAAACCCTTAGGGACAGCATGATTGAAGAGGCCTACGAGGTTGTTGAGGCTATCAATAATAAGGATATGCCAAACCTTTGCGAGGAGCTTGGAGATGTGCTTATGCAGGTTATATTCCATGCAATGATAGAGGCTGAAAAAGGCGGATTTACCCTTGAAGATGTGTATGATGGCATAAGCAAAAAAATGATTTCAAGGCACAGCCATATATTTGCATCAGATGTTGCAAATACGCCCGAAGAGGTACTTATAAACTGGGAAAAAAACAAGAAAAAAGAAAAAGGTTTTAAAACCCAAACACAAGTGCTTGAAAGTGTTCCAAAGGCATTACCAGCACTTACACGTGCGCGAAAGATACAGGCTAAAGCGGCAAATGTGGGCTTTGATTTAGAAAAAATTGAAGATGCAATAAAAAAGCTTGAAGAAGAGATAGAGGAGCTTAGAGATGCACTGAATATAGGCGACGAGGACATTGCGGAAGAATATGGGGATATTTTGTTCTCGGCGGTGAATATTTCCAGATTTTTAGGCCTAAATCCCGAGTTTGCCTTGACAAATTCGTCAGAAAAGTTTATAAATAGATTTAGGTATATTGAGAAGACTGCTCTTTCCAGGGGAAGGACGCTAGAGAATTTGACCATTGTGGAGATGGACGAGCTATGGGAACAGTCTAAACAATAAGCTTCATAACTATCTTTTTTTAAGGAGGAAATATAATGAATAAAGCAGAATTAATCGCAGCTATGGTTGAAAAGGCTGAAATCAGTAAAAAAGACGCAGAAAAGGCTTTAAAAGCTTTTGAAGAGGTTGTTACAGAAGAACTTAAAAATGACGGTAAAATCCAGTTAGTTGGTTTTGGTACATTTGAAGTTGCTCAGAGAGCTGCAAGAGTTGGCAGGAACCCTCAGACAGGCGAAGACATGGAAATCGGAGCATCAAAAGCACCTAAATTTAAAGCAGGTAAAGCTTTAAAGGATGCTGTAAACGAATAATTAATTGAACCTGCCTGTACTTAAATTAGTACAGGCTTTTTGTATTTTTATGCGGAGGAATTAGAAATGAGATTAGACAAGTATCTTAAGGTATCACGCATTATTAAACGCAGAACAATAGCAAATGAGGCTTGTGATGCAGGGCGTGTTTCCATTAATGGAAAAGCGGCAAAGGCGTCGGTAGATGTTAAGATAGGCGATGTAATAGAAATTCGCTTTGGAAACAATATTACAAAGGTTGAGGTGTTATCACTGGCAGAAAACCCACGTAAAGAGGAAGCATCAAATATGTATAAAAGTTTGTAAAAAAAAGACTAAGCCACATGGTTTAGTCTTTTTTTTCCCCTTCGTCATATAATGTATAAATATATTTTGGAGGTTGGCTATGGCGGAAGATAGACGTGCAAGTTGTAAGCATAGAGTGGTTATGGAGGAGCGTTCAACGGTTAGTGTGGATGGAGTTACAGAAGTTATATCTTTTGATGAGGAGAGTATTGTGTGTGAAACGGACATGGGCGTGCTGGTTTTAAAGGGCAAAGATATGCATGTGGAAAGACTTAATTTGGAACAAGGACAGCTTATTGTGCAAGGGGAAATAGAATCCCTTGAATACAGCGATGAAGGCATATTATCTAAAAACAATGGTGGTCTTTTGGGCAGAATATTCAAATAAATGAGGTGGCTCAATGATACTTTCACTAAGCTACCAAGCAAAACTTTTTATTACTACAGTTGTTTGGGGCTTTATTTTAGCTTTTTGTTACGATGCGATCAAGGTGCTTCGCATGGCAGTTAAGCACAAAAAAATATTTGTATACATAGAGGATGCGGTATATTGGGTTGCAGTAGTTTTTGTTGTTTTTTTCGTACTGCTTGGGGTAAGTTTTGGTGAGATACGAGTATTTTGTGTTGCAGGGGTGTTTTTGGGCATGGCTCTGTATTTTTCAGCCGTAAGCCCATTATTTTTAATGGTTTCTGAAATGGTAGTTAATGCAGTTAAATGGGTAATACGAATGTTTTTAGAAATTTTGTTTACGCCGTTTCGCCTTTTATGGCACATTTTTAAAGTGCCTTGCAAAAAAACAGGCAATTTTGTAACTAAAATTTCTAAAAAAACATTGCATTTATCTGGAATGTATGCAAAAATATACACAAAGAAATGGTGTGAAAACCTTGGTATACTTTTGAAAAAAATATAAGCGAGTGTGCATAAATATGGGTAGGGTAAAAGCAAGAACAAAAAAGGAAAAATCCTTTACAAGCATAATGGTATTTTGCTTTATGCTTATTTTTATTACGGCTGTTTGCGCAAATTTGTTTGCACAAAGCCGCAATTTGTGTGCATTAAAGGACGAAGAAACGGTACTGGCACAAAAAATAGATGAAGCAAAAGAAGAAAATATTCAACTAAAAAATCAGCAGGAATACTACACAAGCGATGTTTACATAGAAAAAATAGCCCGTGAACAGTTGGGCCTTATTATGCCTGATGAGATGGTTTTTAAAAACCGCTTGGAATAAATTAAAAAAAGCTATTGACATTTTCCGCAAGCACGTCTATAATAGTGCAAGTAACTGATTTGGCGGAGTAGCTCAGTTGGCTAGAGCACGCGGTTCATACCCGCGGTGTCAGGGGTTCAAATCCCTTCTCCGCTATTTCGGCCCGTTGGTCAAGCGGTCAAGACGTGGCCCTCTCACGGCTGAAACAAGGGTTCGATTCCCTTACGGGTCATTTAATTTAATATTTCTTTTCCAGTTACTTTGGGAGTTTAGCTCAGCTGGGAGAGCGCTTGCCTTACAAGCAAGATGTCACAGGTTCGAGCCCTGTAATTCCCATAGAAAAGACCACAGACGTATTTGTTTGTGGTCTTTTTAATTTAATGCAGCACCAATATTGTACCCATACAATTGTTCCTTTTTTACAGCAACACGTAGAAGTAGAACTTTTTTTGTGCTATTATCTCACTAAGAAAATAATACGAAAAGAGGTATAGCATTATGAAAAATTTATCGGCAAAAGAGTTATGTGTTAAGGGGCTTTTAATTGCACTGGTGGCTGTGGCTACAATGGTGATTAATGTACCTGTGGCGGCTACTAGTGGTTATATTCATTTAGGGGACAGTGTAATTTTAATAAGCAGCATATTTTTTGGCTGGGAGTATGGGCTTATAGCTGGCGGAGTTGGTTCTATGCTTGCAGATGTCCTTAGCGGATATGCTCACTGGGCTCCATTTACGTTAGTTATAAAGGCAATTATGGGTTTAATAATAGGCAAGATGGCTAATTATGATGGTGCAAAAGGGAACTTCTTTTCTGCAAGAAACTTAATTGCGGCTTCAGCAGGTATCATATGGATGGTTTTTGGATACCTTGTATGCGGAACTATACTTAAGGGAAGTTTTGCCGTTGCCCTTACATCTGTACCAAGCAACGTTGTGCAGGGTGTTGGCGGTCTTGTAATTTATTTGGTTATTGGTGCGGCATTAAATAAGGCGAAGGTATACAGAATATTGTCGGTGAAATAATGGGAGGATTAACGGATGAAAATAGTTATTATTGAACCACTTGGCATTACCAATGATAAGGTTAGCGAGGCAATAAAGCCCATTAAAGGTGCAGGGCATGAGGTTGTTTACTACGAAACCCGTACTGAAGATGTATCGGAATTGATTGAGCGTGGCATTGATGCGGAAATAATAATTGTTGCAAATTTGCCGTTAAGGAAAGACGTTATTGAAAAATGTTCTAAATTAAAAATGATTTCTGTGGCATTTACAGGTGTTGACCACATAGATACCCAATTTTGCAAGGAAAAAGGTATTACCGTGTGTAATGCCGCAGGGTATTCCACCAATGCAGTGGCAGAACTTACTTTTGGTCTTGCTTTATCGGTTTTACGAAACATACCTAAATGTGATACCGCTGTACGTAAAGAAGGCACAAAAGCAGGGCTTGTAGGCTGCGAACTTTTTGGTAAAAAATTTGGAGTAGTGGGTACAGGTGCTATAGGTGCAAGGGTTGCAGAAATTGCAAGCGCCTTTGGGTGTGAGGTACTTGCTTATAACAGAAGTGTAAAGCCACAGCTGGAAGCCAAGGGTGTTAAGTTTGTTTCCCTTGATGAACTGCTTAAACAAAGTGATATTGTATCTTTGCATGTGCCTTTTAATGGTACCACGGCAAAGCTGATTGGGGCTAAACAGATTGAGCTTATGAAAGAAACATCAATACTTATAAACACCGCTCGTGGTGGAGTTGTGGATAGTGAGGAATTGGCAAATGCCCTTAACAGCGGAAAAATAGTAGGCGCAGGAATTGATGTATTTGAAATGGAACCGCCAATTCCATCATCTCATCCGCTTATTAACAGCAAAAATACTGTAGTAACACCACATGTGGCTTTTGCGTCAGAAGAAGCTTTATTCACCCGTGCTGGTATAGTTGTTGACAACATACTTAAATGGGAAAAGGGAATGCCACAAAATTTAATTGTGTAATTTTGTATATAAGATATAATAATATGTATAGAAGTACTTTTAAGAAAGAGGAAAGTGTTGCATTTGCAACATACTTTCCTTTTTTTGTGCAATATAATGGAAGTATGGAAGGTATTTATTGACGTAAATTGTACAAGTTGGTATAATTTATAGATTAAGAAGTTTTTACACTCTTTAAGGAGGAACAATTATGCTAGAGTTAAGAAACATATCATACACTGTTGAAGGTGAAAAAGATATTATTAATGATGTAAGTTTGAAGATAGAGGATGCAAAATTTATGGTTATCACAGGGCCTAACGGCAGTGGTAAAAGTACCCTTGCAAAAATTATTGCGGGCATTGTTACGCCTACAAGCGGTCAAATTTTATTTGATGGAAAAGATATTACTAAAATGAGCATTACAGATAGGGCAAAGCTTGGCATTAGCTTTGCATTTCAACAGCCAGTAAGGTTTAAGGGAGTTACAGTTAAAGACCTTATAAACCTTGCAAGCGGTCAAAACCTTTCTACTGCTGATGCCTGTCAATACCTTTCTGAGGTTGGTCTTTGTGCAAGAGATTATATCGACAGAGAGGTAAATGGATCTCTTTCAGGCGGAGAGCTTAAAAGAATTGAAATTGCAACAATTATGGCAAGAAAAACGAAGATTTCCGTTTTTGACGAACCGGAAGCAGGCATTGATATTTGGAGTTTTAAAAACCTTATTGATGTTTTTGAAAAGATTCATACTGAAATTAAAGGCTCTATTATTATTATTTCTCATCAAGAAAGAATACTTAATATTGCTGACGAAATTATTGTGCTTGCAAACGGAGAAATTGCTAGCCGTGGCACTAAAGAAGAAATTATGCCCGCATTACTAGAACAGGCGGAAATGGCTTATTCTGGCTGCCAGTATTACCGGGAGGAGGAATAATTATGAAAGATGACATTAAAGATATTTTACTTGAAGAGGTTGCAGACTTGCATAAAGTTCCTGTTGGAGCATACAATATAAGATTGAACAGCCAGCTTGATGGACGAAACTCCACATCTAATATAGAAATAGTTGGGAAAACAGATAAAAGTGGTATTGATATAATAATTAAACCAAATACTAAAAACGAAAGTGTTCATATACCTGCACTTGTAACCCAGGCTGGTGTGCACGACCTTGTTTATAACGATTTTTACGTTGGAGAGAATGCCGATATTCTTATTGTTGCAGGTTGTGGCATACACAATGATGGCAGCCAAAACAGTGAACATAATGGTATTCATAGATTTTTTCTTGGCAAAAATTCCAGAGTGAAATATGTTGAAAAGCATATTGGAACAGGCGAGGGAACAGGTGAAAGAATTATAAATCCGCAAACAGTTATTGAGGCTGAAGAAGGAAGTTATATTGAGCTTGAAACAACACAGCTTAAAGGTGTTGATTCTACCATAAGAACAACAAAGGCACATGCTAAGGCAGGGGCTAAGGTGGTTGTAAAAGAAAAAATACTTACACATGGCAAACAATATGCGGAAACAAGGTTTGAAATTGATATGGATGGAGATGATTCAAGTGTAAGTCTTGTATCTCGTTCTGTAGCCAAGGATAGCTCCAAACAAAAGTTTGTTTCTATTATAAATGGCAATGCTCGTTGTATAGGTCATTCGGAATGTGATGCAATTATTATGGACAATGCAGTAGTTACTGCTGTTCCAGAAATTACTGCAAACAATGTGGAGGCATCGTTAATACATGAGGCGGCTATAGGCAAAATTGCAGGGGAGCAGATTATAAAGCTTATGACATTGGGTCTTACAGAGCAAGAGGCAGAAGCACAGATTGTTAATGGATTCTTAAAGTAATCCACCTATCCTTATAAGGAGGTGCTAGTATGGGGTTTGATTTAAGTTTAACTACAATGTGGCTGGTTTTATTTGTGATTTTTGTTGTGGCAGAGGTTGTAACAGCTGGGGCATTAGTGTCCATTTGGTTTTGTATAGGATCTCTTGCAGCAATGGTTGCGGCAAGGGCAGGTGCGCCTGTTCTGGTGCAAGTTGTTGTGTTTTTGGTAGTGTCAGTTGCACTGCTTATTCTTACCAAGCCTTTTATTAAAAAGGTGCTCAAACAAAAAAACGAGCCTACAAATGCCGATATAATAATTGGACGCATTGGTGTGGTTGTTGAGGACATTGACAACCTCGAAGAAAAAGGTGCTGTTAAAATTGACGGCAAGCTATGGACGGCACGAAGTGTGGAAAATGGTAAAGCAATACAAAAAGACAGCAGAGTGAAAATTATTAAAATTCAAGGTGTTAAGGTGTTAGTAGAGGAAGTTTAAAAAGGAGAGATAATGATGGAATTTATACCAATTTATGTACTTGCGGTAGTTATACTTATACTTATTGTAAGTAATCTTAAAGTAGTTCCACAGGCATATGTGTACGTTATTGAAAGACTTGGCGCTTACCATACAACATGGGGCACGGGCTTGCACTTTGCATTACCAATTTTAGACCGTGTATCTAAGAAGGTTAACTTAAAAGAATTAGTTGCAGATTTTCCACCACAGCCTGTAATTACAAAAGATAATGTAACAATGCAGATAGATACTGTTATCTATTTACAAATTACAGACCCTAAGCTTTATGTATACGGTGTTGATAACCCAATTAGAGCTATTGAAAACCTTACAGCAACTACTCTTAGAAACATAATAGGCGATTTAGAACTTGACCAGACACTTACATCACGTGATATAATTAACTCAAAAATGCGTATTATACTTGATGAGGCTACTGACCCATGGGGCATTAAAATTAACCGTGTTGAGCTTAAAAATATTATGCCTCCTAAGGAAATTCAAGATTCAATGGAAAAACAGATGAAGGCAGAGCGTGAAAGACGTGAGAAAATTTTGCAGGCAGAGGGCGAGAAGAGAAGTGCTGTACTTGTTGCAGAGGGTCAAAAAGAAAGTGCAATTCTTCGTGCTGAAGGTGAAAAGGCGTCTGCTATACTTGCGGCTGAGGCTGCAAAGGAATCTACAATAAGACGTGCCGAAGGTGAAGCTGAGGCTATTATGAAAGTTCAGCAGGCAACGGCTGAAAGTATTAAACTGCTTAATGAGGCAGCACCACAGAAAGGTGTTATTGCTATAAAGAGCCTTGAAGCATTCCAGAAAGCAGCTGACGGGCAGGCAACGAAGATTATTATTCCGTCAGAAATACAAGGTCTTGCAGGTCTAGCAACAGCATTTAAAGAGCTGACATTAGATGACAAGCCAAAACTTACAAAGTAAAATGGAACTTTTAAAATAGCGGTTTACAATTACATGTAATATATACAAAAGCCACAAGCATTTTTGCTTTGTGGCTTTTAAATTTATCTAGATTTGGCAGGAATTTGTGAGAGTGTTTCTAAGGTCGCTTCACAACGTTTTACTGCATAAAACGCCTTTACGCTCCATTTTTTGCCGCTACAGCTAAATTTATTTTTTGATATTTGAATTAATCAGTGTTTCCCTAGTTGTTTGACACGTAATAAAGTGGTATAATACTTAGTTAGTGGTTACATATTTGTTTTTAAGGAGGAATTTACCCCGTGGGAAAGTTATTTGGCACAGACGGCGTTAGAGGTATTGCTAACACGGAACTTACAGGTGAATTAGCATATAATTTGGGCAGGGCAGGCGCATATGTGCTTACAAAGGAAACAGACCATGCACCTAAAATTTTGGTTGGCATGGATACTAGAATGAGCGGTGATATGTTAGAAAGTGCTCTTGTGGCGGGCATTTGCTCAGTTGGGGCACATGCAATATTAGCAGGGGTTGTGCCTACGCCAGCGGTTGCATATTTAGTGCGCAAATACAATTTGGATGCAGGTGTTGTTATTTCAGCATCTCACAATCCTGTTGAATATAACGGAATTAAGTTCTTTAATAAGGAAGGCTATAAATTACGTGATGAGCTTGAAAATGAAATTGAGGATATACTTTTTAATAGAATAGAAATACTTCCACAGCCTATTGGCGGTAATGTTGGTACAAAATCCGTATCGGAAGATGCTATAGAAGACTATATTGAGTTCTTAACAAAATCCTGCCCTATAAGGCTGGATGGCATTAAGGTGGCACTGGATTGCTCTAATGGGGCGGCTTACAAGGCAGGGCCTATTTCAATACTTAATCTTGGTGCTTCAATGTGCATTATCCATAACGAGCCGGATGGTATGAATATCAATAAAAACTGTGGTTCTACACATATGGAGAATTTGAAGAAATTTGTTGTAGAAAACGGGGCAGACATCGGTTTTGCTTTTGATGGTGATGCTGACAGATGCCTAGCTGTAGATGAAAAAGGACAACTAATAGACGGTGACAAAATACTTGCCATTTGCGGTTTGGATATGAAAAAAAATGGCATATTAAAAAATAATACCATTGTTGGTACAATTATGAGCAACCTTGGTTTTATTATGATGGGTAAGGAAAACGGAATTAATATTGAACAGGCAAATGTTGGTGACAGATACGTTCTGGAAAGAATGATTGAAGCCAATTACAACATTGGCGGAGAGCAGTCTGGACATATTATATTCCTTGACCACAACACTACGGGTGATGGAATACTTACGGCAATTAAGATGCTTACTGTACTTAAAAACAGCGGGAAAAAGGCATCCGAACTTGCAAGTGTGATGGAAGTTATGCCACAGGTGCTTGTTAATGCAAAAGTAAATAACCTTAGAAAAAATGACTATATGGAAGTTGAAGAGATTAAAACTGCCATAGACCAGCTTTCGGCAAAATTTGCGGACGAAGGCAGGGTTCTTATAAGAACATCGGGCACAGAACCACTTGTAAGGGTAATGATAGAGGGAAAAGACATAGATTTAATGAATGAAGAAGCCAATAGGCTTGCAAGGCTTATTGAAGAAAAACTTCAGTAAATATTGAGGAGGCGAAACTATGTGCGGAATAGTTGGATATATAGGTTCAAAGCAGGCACCGTCCATACTTATGGAGGGCTTAAGTAAGTTGGAATACAGGGGTTATGATTCTGCTGGAATAGCAGTGCATGACGGAACAAGAATAAATTTACTCAAGGCACAAGGCAAACTTGTAAACCTTGCGCAAAAGCTTCAGAGCAACCCTGTAAAAGGGATGGCCGGAATTGGACACACAAGGTGGGCAACGCATGGTGCTCCTAGCGATATCAATTCTCACCCTCATATGAGCGAGGACAGAATGATTGCTGTAGTTCATAATGGTATTATAGAAAATTACATGGAAATAAAAGAGGAACTTAGTACCAAGGGATATCGTTTTGTTTCTGAAACCGACACCGAAACAGTTGCCCATCTTATGGATTATTATTATAAGCAAGGTAACGGCTTTTTGGAAAGCGTATTTATGGTGCTGGAGAGAATAGAGGGTGCATATGCCCTTGGCATTATATGTAAAGACTATCCGGATACACTGATTGCTGCAAGAAAGAACTGTCCACTTGTTATAGGTAAAGGTGAAGGCGAGAACTTTATTGCCTCGGATATACCTGCAATTTTACACCATACAAGAGAAGTATATTTCCTTAACGATAACGAAGTTGCAGTTATTAAAAAAGATTCTATTGATATTTTTGACAGAGACAAGAATAAGGTGCAAAGGGACATTTTCCACGTTAATTGGGATATTGATGCGGCAGAAAAAGGTGGATATGATCACTTTATGCTTAAAGAAATTAATGAACAGCCTAAAATTGTTCAGGATGTACTTTCAAGAAGAATGAAAGAGGACGAAACTGAAATAAACCTTGAAGGTATAACCCTAAAAAAAGAGGACTTAGACAATATAGATAGAATTTATATTGTTGCATGTGGTACGGCATATCATGCAGGATTAGTAGGTAAGCACCTTATTGAAAAAATTGCAAGAATACCTGTAGTTGCTGATGTTGCCAGTGAGTTTAGGTACAAAAACCCTATTTTGGACGAAAGAACACTGCTTATTGTTGTATCTCAAAGTGGTGAAACAGCAGATACTCTTGAGGCACTTAGAATTGCTAAGCGAAATAAAGCAAGGGTTTTGGCTGTTGTTAATGCAGTTGGCAGTTCGATTGCACGTGAGGCAGATGACGTTTTTTACATTCTTGCAGGGCCCGAAATTTCTGTGGCATCTACAAAGGCATTCACAGCGCAGGTAGTGGCTATGGAACTTATTTGTCTGCATATTGCCATGGAAACAGGTAAAATGACACAGGAAGAGTTTGCGGCATTAAGAGATGAATTATATGCCCTTCCTGGACGTATTGCTGAGGTAATACAAAAATGTGAAACAGAAAGCAAGCTTGCCAAGAAATATATTCAAAGCAAAAATGTTTTTTATATTGGCAGAGGGCTTGATTACTTGGTAAGCATGGAAGGTTCCCTTAAGCTTAAGGAGATAGCATATTTGCACAGTGAGGCATATGCCGCAGGAGAACTTAAACATGGGCCTATAGCCATGATTGAGGATAGTACACTGGTAATAGCAATGCTTACCCAAGAAGAACTTTTTGAAAAGACCTTATCCAACATTAAGGAGGTTAAGGCAAGAGGGGCAAAGGTTATTGCCATTGCGTTAAAAGGCAACGATAGTTTCAGAAGTGAGGTGGACGACGTTATCTATGTTCCACGCAGCGGATGGATGACAGCACCTATTATTGCAAATGTAACAACACAGTTGTTTGCATATTATGTTGCAAAAGCCTTAGGCACGGATATTGACCAGCCAAGAAATTTGGCTAAATCGGTAACCGTAGAGTAAATGTGGGTTTTAAATAAAGTCTAATTATATTAAATAAAGTCTGACTTTTTAAATAAAATTCAAACCTTTTAAATAAAGTTGGATTAAAATTTAATATTGAGTTAATACTTAATGTAAATGTTTGGCATTAACTCGAAGATAATGAAACCATAAGGCTAGACATTTTAAATCAAGAGATGTCTAGTCTTTTCTTATTTTGAGGTGATGAAATGGCAAAAAGAAAAAGAACGCATAATATTGAGAAAATGATTAAAGACGGTTATGGAAAAGGTTTAGGTAGTGAATATAAGCCGTGGATAAAAATACAGGATGTACCTTCTTTAGGGAGAGTTACGAGAGTTAAAGGAATCAAAACGAATAGGCAACACGACTTATTATCAGATATGGAGAGAAATTATTTTTATATATTAGAGTATTCAGATAAAGTCATAGATATAAGAGAGCAATATCCTTTATTGCCTATAGAAGAGACTATGGCGATAGCAAATGAATTAGGAATAAGATATCCTAGAAGTACTGAAACACACGAAACTATAGTCATGACTACAGATTTTTTAATTACTATAGCTACAGCAGATGGAATTAAAGAAGTAGCGAGAACCGTAAAATCAAAAGATGATTTATTAGATGAAAGAGTAATAGAAAAGTTTGAAATTGAACGTGTATTTTGGGAAAAACGAGATATAGATTGGGGAATTGTTACTGAAAAAGAAATAGATAAGACAATTGCACATAACATAAGTTTTATTCAAGGGTATCGGGATATAAGACTTTTAGATAGTTTTAGTGAAATGGAAGCAATAGAAGTTAAAGATTTGATTTATGAATTTTTAAAAAGGATAGTGGATGATAAAAGAAGCATGAGAACAATTTGCTTAGAATTTGATAATGATATGAACTTAACAAAAGGTAGTGGATTAAGTGTTTTGAAATATTTAATTATAAATAAAATTATAAAAATAGATATTTCCCAAAAAATTGATGTTAATAAAAATATACCAATTTTGAGTATAAGAAGTGATGAAATTAGAAAGGTTGAAGCTATATGATTTCTGTTAATTCTGTATTTAAATATATGGATATTGAGAATGGAGAAAGAATAAGAGTTATAGAAACAGATGAAGATAATATTTATATAGTTAATATTGATGCAGCTACATCAATGCCTAGGAGTGAAAATTTAGAAAAATTACAAGAAGAAATAAAAACAGAAAAATTAGTAAAAATAAAAGATCCATTTTTAAAAATATTAGAAGATAAAGAACTAACTTCAGTACAAATAATAAAAAGAGATAATTATTGGAGAATAATAGAATATTATTGGGAAGATAATAAAATTAAATTATTGAAAAAAGCTTATAGAAACAAGATATTTAAGAATATAAGTGCCGAATCAGGTGTTAGTATATCAACTGTAAAGAAATTATTTAGTAGGTACTGGCAAAGAGGAATGATTAGAAATGCACTTATTCCTGATTATATTAATTCAGGCGCTAAAGGAAAAGAGAGAAAATTATCTGGAAACAAAGTGGGGAGACCTAAAAAAGCTGATTATTATGGTGAGGTTATTAAAGGAATAAATATAACAGATGAAGTGAAAAAACACTTTGAGTTAGTTATAGATAAATATTATAGAAACAATAAAAAACTAAGTCTGACGGAAACATATACTTTAATGCTGAGAGATTTTTATTCTGATAGTTATATAGAAAATAGCGAAATAAAACATAGAGTTTGGGATAAATCTAGAATTCCTACTTATCAGCAATTTTATTATTGGTTCAGAAAAACGAAGAATAAACAAAAAGATATAATTTTTAGAGAAAGTGAAAAGGAATTTAATTTAAAGCATAGAGAACTTTTAAGCAATTCTAAGCAAGAAACAGATGGACCAGGTACAAGATTTCAGGTTGATGCAACTATTGCAGATATTTATTTAGTAAGTTCATTAAATAGAAATAGAGTCATAGGCAGACCTATTGTATATGCAATTATAGATGTTTTTTCAAGATTAATTACAGGAATATATATTGGATTAGAAGGACCATCCTGGATTGGTGCAATGATGGCATTAGATAATATGATTTCAGATAAAGTTCAATATTGCAGTCATTATGGAATTGAAATATATGAAGAACAGTGGCCATGCAAACATCTTCCTGAAATTATAATTGCTGATAGAGGAGAATTTGAAGGATATTCTGTTGAAAATTTAATAAATAATTTGAATGTAAAGATAGAAAACACTTCACCGTATAGAGGTGATTTAAAAGGAATTGTAGAGAGAAGTTTTAGAACTACTAATGAAAAAATAAAACATAAAACACCAGGTTCAATTCAAAAAGAATTCAGAAAACGTGGTGATAGGGATTATAGATTAGATGCTACTTTGACATTAGAAGAATTCACTAAAATCTATATAAATATAGTATTACATCACAATAGTAAAATTATAGATAAATATCCTATGGAAAAAGAAATGATAGCAGATGAAATAATAGCGACTCCAATTGATTTATGGAATTGGGGAATAAATAATAGAAAAGGTAGATTAAAGACAGTTGATAGAGAAGTTTTAAGACTAAATATATTACCTAAAGGTAATGCAAGCGTTTCAAGGGCAGGAATAAGATTTAAAGGATTATATTATAGTTCAGATAAAGCCATTAAAGAACAATGGTTTGTAAATCTCAAAATAAGAAATATTGTAATTGTATATGACCCAAGAAATATGAATAAAATCTACATTCCTTATAATAATGGATTAGAGTATGATGAATGTTATTTGACAGATGCAAGCTCACAATATGAAGATTGTTTATTAGAAGAAATAATTTTTAATGAAGAGTTAGATTCAGAGTTGAAAGAAAAGAATTTAAGAGATCAAAATCAAAATAATATAGATTTAGAAAAAGAGATAGAGAATATAGTTAAACAAGCTCAAAAAGAGAAATCAAAAGATATTAATTATAATAAAACACCTAATCAAAAACTCAAAGGAATTAAAAGAAATAGAAAAGTTGAAAGAGAACTTAATAGGTTACAAGAAAAATTCAGTTTTGGGAAAGAAATAGAGAAGTGTAGTGCATTTGCTGAGGTTATTAATTTACCGATAGAAATAGAAAAAAAAGAGAAGACAGGAAATGATAGATTAATGGATATGATTAAGAGAAAGAGAGGTGAAAAGAGTGAAAATCAAAGAAAGAACGACAATACTGAAAGGTGATTTTGAAGAAGCAATTTATAAGAAACAGAAGATTCAAGAATATTCCAATAATCCTTTTATTGAAGCATTACCATCAATTTTTGATGAAGAAGATGTTATAGACAGATTTACTGTATTACCCATTATTACTGATATCGATAGAGATAAAGCTCAAAATTTAAGATATCACATTATAAAAAGGGCAAAAAATTTTATTCAACCATTACCTATTCATATTACTTTAGAAAGAAAATTATCAACTCTTATTAGACGTGGATATTTAGGAAGAAATCCATTAGATAAAAAATTCTTAGAATATCTAAGAATTCTTAATAGATTAGATGATAAATCATTTAAGGAAAATGATTTACAAGATGAGCTTAGTTCTGTAAGATCTACAGCAGATAGTATATCAATTATTGGGATTTCAGGGATAGGAAAAACAACTGCTATAGAAAGGTTATTATTAAGGTATCCTCTAGTAATAAAACATTTTGAATTTGATGGAGTATATTTTTCAAG